>NZ_JBSGYT010000016.1:0-130420 GCF_053610645.1 Streptomyces sp. NPDC054883
GGCACCCGGGAGCTCCCGGGTGCCCGCCGCCGCGGTGGGGCTGAGCCGTCAGACCACGATCAGCGCGTCCAGCGGGGCGCCGCCGAGGGCGGGCTCCAGCTTCGCGCGCCCGGGCAGGAAGGACAGCTCCATCAGGACCGCCACCCCCGCGACCTCGGCTCCGGCCCGCCGGATCAGCGAGAGCGAGGCCTCCGCGGTGCCACCGGTGGCCAGGACGTCGTCGATGACCATGACCCGGTCACCGATCGCCAGGTCCTCCGCGTGGACCTCGATCTCCGCGGTCCCGTACTCCAGGTCGTAGGCCTGCCCGAGCGTCGCGCCGGGCAGCTTGCCCGCCTTGCGCACCGGTACGAAACCGATCCCGGCCTGTACCGCCACCGGTGCCGCCAGGATGAACCCGCGTGCCTCCAGCCCGACGATCTTCGTCGCGCCGTACCGCAGCGCCAGGGCCGCCAGTGCGTCCGTCAGGGCCGCGAAGGCCTTCGGGTCGGCCAGCAGCGGGGTGATGTCCTTGAACGTCACCCCGGGCTTGGGATAGTCCGGGACGTCCTTGATCCTGGAGAGGAGCAGCTCGCGCACCTCGGTCGTGCAGGCGGTCACCGGCGCCGCCGCCCCGGGCCCTGGCCCTGCGCGACGACCTGCGGGCCGTCCGCGGCCTCGGGACCGTCGTCCGGGGACTCGCCCTTGGCCGCCGCGGCCGCCCGCTTCGCGAGCACCCGCTTGCGCAGCGCCTTCATCGCCGGCTCGCGCTCCTTGAGGTCGACGACCAGCGGGGTCGCGATGAAGATCGAGGAGTACGCACCGGCCGCGAGGCCCACGAACAGCGACAGCGAGATGTCGTTGAGCATGCCCGCGCCCAGGAAGCCGCCGCCGATGAACAGCAGCGCGCCGACCGGGAGCAGCGCCACGACGGTGGTGTTGATCGAGCGCACCAGCGTGCCGTTGATGCTGCGGTTGGCGACCTCGCTGAAGGTGTAGCGGGTCTGCTTGGTGATGTCCTTCGAGCCTTCCTTGAGACCGTCGAAGACGACGACGGTGTCGTAGAGGGAGTAACCGAGGATCGTCAGCAGACCGATCACGGTGCCCGGCGTGACCTCGAAGCCGACGAGCGCGTACACGCCGACGGTGATGGTGAGGTCGTGGATCAGCGCGACCAGCGCCGCCACCGCCATCCGCCATTCGAAGGCGATGGCGAGGTAGAGCACCACGAGGACCATGAAGATGCCGAGGCCGGTCCAGGCCTTGTTCGCGATCTGCTCGCCCCAGCTGGGACCGACCAGGTCGGCGTTGATCTGGTTCGCGTCGACCTTGAGGTCGGTGGCGAGCTGCTTCTTCACGCCGGCCGCGTCGTCGGTGTTGAGACCCGAGATCTGGATCCGCATGCCGCCGGTGCCGAGCTCCTGGACGATCGCCTCGTGGCCGGAGGCCTTCTTGGCGTCCTCCGTCACGTCGGCGACCGAGACGGCCGTCTTCGGGGTGGTGAAGACGGCGCCGCCCTTGAACTCGATGCCCATGTTGAGGCCCTGTACGGCCAGGGCCACGATCGCCGTGATGGTGATCAGGATGGAAACGCCGTACCAGAGAAAGCGCTTGCCGACGAAGTCGTATCCGACCTCACCGCGGTACAGCCTGGCGCCGAGATCTCCCAGCTTCGACATCTCACGCCTCCTTTGCGTCGACGGGGGCGGGCACGGCGGTGGCGGTCGCTGCGCCACCGGTACGACGGGACCGGCGCAGCGGCGGCTTGGCACCGAGGCGCTTGGGGTCCAGCCCGGACCACGGGTGGCCGCCGGAGAAGAACTTCGTGCGCGCCACCAGGGTCATGACGGGCTTGGTGAAGAGGAACACCACGACCACGTCGAGCACGGTGGTCAGACCCAGCGTGAAGGCGAAGCCCTGCACCTTGCCGACGGTGACGATGAACAGCACCGCGGCGGCGAGGAAGGACACGAAGTCGGAGACCAGGATGGTGCGCCGGGCCCGCGGCCACGCGCGCTCCACGGCCGGACGCAGGGTGCGGCCCTCGCGGATCTCGTCGCGGATGCGTTCGAAGTACACGATGAACGAGTCCGCCGTGATGCCGATCGCGACGATGGCACCGCAGACGGCGGGCAGGTTCAGCGCGAACCCGATGCCCTTCCCGAGCAGCGCCATGATCGTGTAGGTGAGGACCGCCGACACCATGAGGCTGACGATGGCGATGAAGGCCAGGCCCCGGTAGTAGACGAGCAGGTAGATCACGACGAGCGCGAGGCCGATGGCGCCCGCGATGAGGCCGGCCTTGAGCTGCTCGCTGCCGAGCGCCGGGGTGACGGTGGTGACGCTGTCCTCCTGGAAGGAGAGCGGCAGCGCGCCGTACGACAGCATGTTGCCCAGGTCCTGCGCGGACTGCTGGGTGAAACCGCCCGAGATCTCGGCGTTGCCGCCGGTCAGCGCCTGGCTGACGGACGGGTCGGAGATGACCTGGCCGTCGAGCACGATGGCGAACTGGTTCTGCGGGGACTGCTTGGTGGCGAGCTCACCGGTGATCTTGGCGAACTTGTCGGCACCCTTGTCCGTGAACTGCATCGTCACGATCCACTGGGCGCTCTGCGGGTTGATGACGCCCTTGGCGTTGTCCACGTCCTGGCCGTTGACGGCGGCCGGGCCGAGCACCCACTTGCCCCAGGTCGCACCGCGCTGGCCGCAGGCGAGCGTCGGCTCCTCGGGCTTGACGTCCTTGCCCACCGTGGCGCGCTGCTTCTCGTCGTTGCAGTCCAGCGCGGCGAACTTCGCCTGCAGGTCCGCCACGGCGGCGTCGGCGCCCGACGGGGTCGGGACGGGGGTCGGCGCCTTGTCGTCTGCCTTCTTCGACTCGCTCGCCGAGGGCGAGGGAGTGGGACCGGGGGCGCCGGGGGCCTTGAGGGCCTCGCTGAGCACACGTCCCTGGGAAGTGGCGCTGGACGACGGGGTGGCCGAGGAGCCGGGCTTGCCGCTCTCCGCCTTGGGGGCTCCGGAACCGCTCGCGGAGGGGCTCGGAGCACCGCTCGCGGAGGGGCTGGGCGTCCCCTGCGGGGTGATCGGGGCGCCGTCGGCGAAGGCGAGCACGGGGCGGAAGTACAGCTGGGCGGTGGTACCGACCTGCTGGCGCGCCTGCTGCTCGTTCATCCCCCGGGGGATGTTCACGATGATGTGGTCGCGGCCCTGCGTCTGGACCTCGGCCTCGGAGACGCCGAGACCGTTGACGCGGCGCTCGATGATGCCGACCGCCGTGTTCATGTTGGTCTCGTTGACCGCGTCCGGCTTGCCCGGCTCGCTCTTGGCCTTGAGCGTGATGCTCGTGCCGCCCGCGAGGTCGATGCCCAGCCGGGGCGTCGTCTGCTTCGTGAGGAACATCCCCGCGGTGAGCGCCACCATCGCGATCAGGATGATGGCCAGGGCGCGCCCCGGCCTCCCCTGAGCCCCCGTGGGCCGCCGGCCCTTCTTCGGTGCTGCCACCTTGTCGTATCTCCCTGTCCAACCGCCCCGCGCCGGGTCAGCGCGCGGACGGCCACGAAATGTGTGGTGGGGACCCCTGCCCCCCGCAGAAGTGTCGCTGACGGGGACCGCGCCGGCCGCCGGTCAGGCGCCGCCGCGATCCCCGGCCGGCCGCTACTTGGCGCCGGCCTCGCCGTCGGTCTTGCCGTCCTGCGGCTCGTCGCCCTTGGGCTCGTCCTTCTTGTCCAGGCTGGGCTTGGGAGCCTCGTCCTGGTGCTTGGAGAGGTCGGTCTTGGCCGGCTCGTCCGCGTCGCCCGAGGTCAGCGAGGACGCGTCGTCCGGTACGACCGGGGCGTCGCCGGCCGGCTCATCGGTGATGCCGTGGACGATGCGGTTGTACTCCGCGTCCTCCAGGACTGCGCCGATGGCGTTCTTGGCGTAGATCGCGTGGACACCGGGGGCCACCTCAAGGGTGAGGGTGTCGTCGCCGATCTCCTTGACCGTGGCGTACATGCCGCCGATGGTGCGGACGCCGGTGCCGGGAGCGAGGTGGTCACGCATCTGCGCGGCCGCCTGCTGCTTCTTCTTGGCGGAGCGGGTCATCAGGAACATCGCCCCGATGAGCACGATGAACGGGAGGAGTGTCACGAGATTCACGGGACGGAGATCCTTCGCACGACCGCACGGGAGGCGGCCTTTTCTACGGGGGTGGGCATACCGACCCGAAGGGTCGGCATCGGCGGAGTCTAGGCGAGTCCGCACCGATGGAACAACGTCCAGCATGGCACCGCGGTTCCTGGGCGGTCGAACCTCCGCGCCGTCACGCCCCGAACAAGCCCTGTTGTCCGCTTGATCCACCGGCGCCGTGCCCAGGCGGCACAAGGCCCAGGTGAGCCCATGCGGCCGGGGTCGCGACCCGGCCGCGCGGAGTACGGGCCAGCAACCCCTCGCGGACCAGGAAGGGCTCGGCCACCTCCTCGACGGTCTCGCGTTCCTCGCCGACGGCGACGGCGAGGGTGGACAGCCCGACGGGGCCGCCGCCGAACAGCTTGAGCAGGGCCTCCAGCACGGCCCGGTCCAGCCGGTCGAGGCCGCGCGCGTCCACCTCGTAGACCTGGAGGGCGGTACCGGCGATCTCCCGGGTGATCACTCCGTCGGCCCGCACCTGGGCGTAGTCCCGCACCCGGCGCAGCAGGCGGTTGGCGATGCGCGGGGTGCCGCGCGAACGTCCGGCGATCTCCGCGGCCCCGGCGGTGTCGATCTCCACGTCGAGGAGGCGGGCGGAGCGGTGGATGACGCGTTCCAGCTCCTCGGGGGCGTAGAACTCCATGTGCCCGGTGAAGCCGAACCGGTCGCGCAGCGGCGGCGGCAGCAGTCCGGCGCGGGTGGTCGCGCCGACCAGGGTGAAGGGCGGAAGTTCCAGCGGGATCGCGGTCGCGCCCGGTCCCTTGCCGACGATCACGTCGACGCGGAAGTCCTCCATCGCCATGTACAGCATCTCTTCGGCGGGCCGGGACATGCGGTGGATCTCGTCCAGGAAGAGCACCTCGCCCTCCTGGAGGGAGGAGAGGATCGCGGCGAGGTCGCCGGCGTGCTGGATGGCGGGGCCGGAGGTGATCCGGATGGGCGCGCCCATCTCCGCCGCGATGATCATGGAAAGGGTGGTCTTGCCCAGGCCGGGCGCGCCGGAGAGCAGGACGTGGTCGGCGGTGGCGCCGCGCTGCCGGGCCGCCTTGAGGACGAGGTCAAGTTGCTGGCGGACCTTCTCCTGGCCGACGAACTCCCCGAGGTCCTTGGGGCGCAGGGCCGCCTCGACGGCGGTGTCCTCGCCGTCCGCCGCCGCCGCGACAATGCGGTCGCTCTCGTCGTCCCAGTTCACGGTGTCAGTCTGCCTTCTCGGTTCGTACGGTGATCATCGGCCCGGCCGCGGCGGTGCCCGGGTCAGCGGGCCCGGGTCAGCGGGCCCGGGTCAGCGGGCCCGGGTCAGCGGGCCCGGTTCAGGGACTGGAGGGCGGCGCGCAGCAGCTGCGGGACCGGGGCCGAGCCGCCGGCGGCGATGGCGGCCTCCGCCTGCGGGGTCACCGCCGTGACGGCCTCCTCGGCCTCGCGGGAGGCGTACCCGAGGCCGATCAGCGCGGCGGCGAGCTGCTCGGTCCAGGCGGCGGGGCCGGCCGCGGCGGCCCGCTGGGCCCCCACGACGGCGCCCAGCGGCGCGCCCAGCTTGTCCTTGAGCTCCAGCAGCAGCTTCTGCGCGCCCTTCTTGCCGATGCCGGGGACCGCCATCAGGGCCTTCTCGTCCCCCGTCGAAACGGCCAGCCGCAGCGCGTCGGGGCTGTGGACGCCGAGCATGGCCTGCGCGAGCCGGGGACCGACCCCGCTCGCGGTCTGGAGCAGCTCGAAGACCTGCCGTTCGTCGTCGTCGGCGAAGCCGTACAGGGTGAGCGAGTCCTCCCGTACCACGAGGGAGGTGGCCAGCCGGGCCGTCTCCCCCGGGCGCAGGCCGGCGATGGTGGCGGGCGTGCACTGCACGGCCATGCCCACTCCCCCGACCTCGATCACGGCCAGGGTCGGGGCGAGGGCGGCGACCGGGCCGCTGACGAACGCGATCATGAAGGGCGGCCTTTCACGGCGGAGGCATGCTGGGCGAGCGCCTGCTGGAGGCGGTTCTGGGCGGGGGCCCGCCAGATGTGGCAGATGGCGAGCGCGAGGGCGTCGGCGGCGTCGGCCGGCTTCGGCGGGGCCGGCAGCCGCAGCAGCCGGGTCACCATCGACCCGACCTGCGCCTTGTCGGCCCGGCCGGTGCCGGTGACGGCGGCCTTGACCTCGCTCGGCGTGTGCAGGGCGACCGGCAGGCCGCGCCGGGCCGCGCACAGCATGGCGACGGCGCTCGCCTGGGCGGTGCCCATCACCGTGCTGACGTTGTGCTGACTGAAGACCCGCTCCACGGCGACGACTTCGGGGCGGTACTCGTCGAGCCACTCCTCGATGCCGCGCTCGACGGCGACGAGCCGGAGCCCCAACTCGGCGTCCACGGGCGTCCGTACGACCCCCACGCCGAGCATCGTGAGGGGACGGCCGGCGACCCCCTCGACCACGCCGACACCACACCGCGTCAGCCCCGGGTCCACACCGAGTACGCGCACTTCGCCCTCCCCCCTTCGCGGCCGGACCGCCGCCGCTCTCGCGGAGGTGGCTGCTCGATTGCTGGTCGAGGTCGCCAGACTAACCGCTGCCTCTGACAGCACGACGGGCCGACGGGGTGTGTCCCCGTCGGCCCGTCGCCACGCGATGCAAGGCGCAGCCTTAGGCGTCGACCTTCTCCATGACCTCGTCCGAGACGTCGAAGTTGGCGAAGACGTTCTGCACGTCGTCGCTGTCCTCCAGCGCGTCGATCAGCTTGAAGATCTTGCGCGCCCCCTCCTCGTCCAGCTCGACCTGCATGGTCGGGACGAAGCTGGAGTCGGCCGAGTCGTAGTCGATGCCCGCCTGCTGGAGCGCGGTGCGGACCGCGACCATGTCGGTGGGCTCGCTGATGATCTCGAAGGTGTCGCCGTTGTCGTTGACCTCTTCGGCACCGGCTTCGAGCACCGTCTCCAGGACGTCGTCCTCGGAGAGGCCGGCCTTGGGCAGGACGACGACGCCCTTGCGGTTGAACAGGTACGAGACCGAGCCCGGGTCGGCCATCGAGCCGCCGTTGCGGGTCATGGCGACGCGGACGTCGGAGGCGGCACGGTTGCGGTTGTCGGTGAGGCACTCGATGAGCACCGCGACACCGTTCGGGCCGTAGCCTTCGTACATGATCGTCTCGTAGTCGGCGCCGCCGGCCTCGAGGCCGCCGCCGCGCTTGACCGCGGAGTCGATGTTCTTGTTCGGGACCGAGCTCTTCTTGGCCTTCTGGATGGCGTCGAAGAGCGTCGGGTTGCCGTCGATGTCAGCGCCGCCCATCCGGGCCGCGACCTCGATGTTCTTGATCAGCTTCGCGAAGAGCTTGCCGCGCTTGGCATCGATCACGGCCTTCTTGTGCTTCGTCGTAGCCCATTTAGAGTGGCCGGACATCCGCCTGTCTCCTTCGCGTCACCAACAGTGTTCGTACCCGATCCTACCGGGACCTGCTTACAGCCCCGCGCGCACCATGTCGACGAAGTACGCGTGCACGCGGTCGTCGCCGGTGAGTTCCGGGTGGAACGAGGTGGCCAGCACGTTGCCCTGCCGCACGGCGACTGTGTGGCCGTCGTACGTCGCGAGCACCTCGGCGGCGCCGCCGACGGACTCGACCCACGGGGCGCGGATGAAGACGCCCTCCACGGGGCCGCCCTCGATGCCCGCGAAGTCGACCTTCGCCTCGAAGGACTCGTTCTGCCGGCCGAAGGCGTTGCGGCGCACGATCATGTCGATGCCGCCGAGCGTCTCCTGGTCCTCACGGCCGTCCAGCAGCTTGTCCGCGAGCATGATCATGCCGGCGCAGGTGCCGTAGACCGGCATGCCGGCCCGCACCCGCTCGCGCAGCGGCTCCAGCATGCCGAACAGCACGGCGAGCTTCGACATGGTCGTGGACTCGCCGCCGGGGATCACCAGGGCGTCGACCCCGGCGAGCTCCTCGGGACGCCGGACCGGCCTGGCCACGGCGTCAGCCGCGGCCAGGGCGATCAGGTGCTCCCGTACATCGCCCTGGAGAGCCAGGACACCGATGGTGGGAGTCGTCATTACCAGCCCCGGTTGGCGTAACGCTCGGCCTCGGGCAGGGTGTCGCAGTTGATGCCGACCATGGCCTCGCCCAGGTTGCGGGAGGCGTCCGCGATGATCTTCGGGTCGTCGTAGAAGGTCGTGGCCTTCACGATGGCGGCGGCGCGCTTGGCCGGGTCGCCCGACTTGAAGATGCCGGAACCGACGAAGACGCCCTCGGCGCCGAGCTGGCGCATCAGCGCGGCGTCGGCCGGGGTGGCCACACCACCGGCGGAGAACAGCACGACGGGGAGCTTGCCGAGCTCGGCGACTTCCTTGACCAGCTCGTACGGGGCGCGCAGCTCCTTGGCGGCGGCGTACAGCTCGTTGTTGTCGAAGCCGCGCAGCTTGGCGATCTCGTTCTTGATCTGGCGCAGGTGACGGACGGCCTCGACGACGTTGCCGGTGCCGGCCTCGCCCTTGGAACGGATCATGGCCGCGCCCTCGGCGATGCGGCGCAGGGCCTCGCCGAGGTTGGTGGCGCCGCAGACGAAGGGGGTGGTGAACGCCCACTTGTCGGAGTGGTTGACCTCGTCGGCCGGGGTCAGCACCTCGGACTCGTCGATGTAGTCGACACCGAGGGACTGCAGGACCTGCGCCTCGACGAAGTGGCCGATGCGGGACTTGGCCATGACGGGGATCGAGACGGCCTCGATGATCTCTTCGATCATGTTCGGGTCGGACATGCGGGCGACCCCGCCGTCCTTGCGGATGTCGGCCGGGACCCGCTCCAGGGCCATGACGGCGACGGCGCCGGCGTCCTCGGCGATCTTCGCCTGCTCGGCGTTGACCACGTCCATGATCACGCCGCCCTTGAGCTGCTCGGCCATGCCGCGCTTGACGCGGGAGGTGCCGATAGCCGACTCAGCGGACTGCGGGGTGGAGGGAAGCGTGCTCACGGATTGACCTCACTCGAAGGAAGAAGGGTGCTGCGGTACTACAGCACTGAGCAAACCCCCCGGGTCCAGTCCACTGCAAGGGCCAATGAGGAGCCGGTGGCTCCTTCCGATTTGGCCATCCGGTACAAATACGCCCGCGCGGACCCGCTACGGGCGGTCGGCAAGGTCCGCCGGGGGCTCGTCGTCCATCTCGAAGGCGAGCGGGAAGGGGGCGTGCCCCGCCAGCCGGAACCAGCGCACCTTGCGGTGCCTGCGCAGCGCCCGGGCGGCCCGTACGGCGTCGTTGAGGAAGCGCCGGGCCATCGGCACCCGGCGCACGGCCGCCGCCAGCTCCTCCGCGGCCTCCACCCCACCGGGCGCCGCCTTCACCGCCTCGACCTGGTCCGCGTCGGCGAACACCGCGCGCAGCGCCTGGCTCAGCTCGCTCTCGGCCACCTCGCGCTGCTCCTCCTCGGCCTGCCGGGCCCCGTGCGCCGCTTCGTACAGCACCAGCGAGGAGGCGGGGTCGAGCACCCCGGAGGTGGCCACCTCCAGCACCACGGAGGCCCGCCGCACCAACTGCGCGTCGAGCGCGGCCCGCGCGGCGTCCATCCGCGAGTGCAGCCGGTCGAGCCGCCCGGCGGTCCAGCTCAGGTACACCCCGACGACACCGAGCGCGAGGGCAATCCAGACAAGGGTTTCGATCACGGACGGCGAGCCTACCGCCCGCGCCGGGGCGGCCGGTCCGGTCTCCCCGAGCGGGGCTTCGGCTCAGGCCGGCCGACGGCGCACCAGCCCCTCGATCTCGCGGGCCCGGGGAAGCGCCGACGTCTTCGCGCCCCAGTGGGGGGCCGCGACGGACAGTTTGTCCGCGAGTTGGCGCGAGAGCTCCAGCCGGTTTCCGGCATCCTGCTCTGCGGCGATGCGCCGCCCCCAGCGGACGGTGTCCACGACAGCGGATTTCACCGCCTCATAGGCGAGGTAGTAGTCGAGGTCGGCCCGCCAGCCGTGGCGGTATCCGCCCGGGACCTGCCGCTCCCATCCCCGGGCCACCGCGCGCCGCTCGGCCGGGCAGTAGGCCATTTTGTGCAGGTGATCGGCCAGGTCGTACACCGGGTCACCCCACAGAGCGAGCTCCCAGTCGAGGAAGGCGAGCCCCCCGCCGTTGGTGACGATCATGTTCTGGCGGTGGATGTCCGCGTGCAGCAGCCCGAAGCGGCGGCCGGTCACCTTGCGCAGTCGGTCCTCGAGCGCACGACAGGGGTCGTCCGGAACGCCGAGCGCCCGGTAGAGCTCCTCGACTCCCTCGTCCGCCCGGCTCCGGATCGTTCGCACGAGGTCCAGCAGGCGCTCGGCGAAGCCACCCGTGTCACCGTCCGACGGCCAGTCACGCGGGACGGCGGGCAGCGCGGACTGCGGCACCCGCGACAAGTCTCCGAAAAACTCCTCGATGCCTTCCAGCACGCTCTCGGGCAGTGGCTCTCCCTCGGGCACCAGCCCGTCGACGCGGCGCCCGGTGACGAACCCGTGGACCTGGAACTCAGGATCCGTACCCGAGTACAGCAGGCGCGGGGCCGACGGCACCCAAGGTCCGATCGCCTCCAGCAGCTCCGCCTCGGGCCACAGGGCCAGGTCCATTCTCGCCGAGTCACCGGACCGGATCCGTACGACCACCGGTCCACTGTCCGCATCCACCCTGACGTTGCGGTGGTAGTGGCCCGATAGGGCGGCACCTTGCTCGCAGGCCTCCTTGTAGAGAGCGACGGGATCCACGGCTACCCCTCCCAGGGGGCGAGGAGGGCGGCGACCCGCTCGGGTGTCAGGTCCGGCGGCGAACCCCAGACCCGGCGTGCGGCGTTCACCTTCTTCGTCAAGCGCACGATGAGAAAGTCCCTCTCCTGCCGGTTGGCGGCCGCCAACTGCTTCGAGTAGCGCACCGTGTCCACGATCGCCGACTTGATCCGCTCGTGTGCCGTGTACAGGTCGAGGTCGTCGGGGGGACCCGCTGTGGAACGCGCGGGCAGGGTCTCCCGCCACAGGCGGAGGACTTCGGCCCGCTGACCGTCCGGATAGTCCATCTTGTGGAAGTGGATCGCGATCTCGTACATCGGATCGCCCCACAGGGCCAGTTCCCAGTCGAGGAACCAGGTGCCCCCGTCCGCCACGATCATGTTCTTTCGGTGGAGGTCGGCATGGAGCACCGCGAATGGCCGTTGCGCGAGGCTGTCCCACCGCGGCTCCACCACCGCCAGGGGGTCTTCCGGGATGCCGAGGCCGGCGAAGACCTCCCGGTACGCCTCGCGGTACGTGCTGTGGACCTGCCGGGTGAGCCGGGCCAACAGGCGCGCGAAGCCGGCGCTGTCGCCGGAAGCCGGCCAGTGCTCCGGCAGCGGGGGAGCCTTCTCCACCGGGATCCGGCCCAGTTGCTCCATCACGGCGACCACATCGCCGAGCACGTGGGGGGGAACGGCGGCGCCCCGGGGAGAGACTCCGTCGAGCACCCGCCCCTCGATGAAGTGGTGGACTTGGAAGCGGGGATCCTCGGACACGTGACGTAGCTCAGGTGCCCGGACGACGTAGGGCCGGATGCAGGCCAGGACGTCCTCCTCGGGCCACAGGCGCAGGTCCATCGTGTCGGCAGCGGCCAACGGGATGCGCACGTTGACCTTCCCTTCGGCCGTTGCCACCCCCACGTTGCGGTTGTAGTACCCGGCGGCGGCACCCTCCGCTTCCCTTGCCTGTCCGTAGAGCCGCAGCCAGGTCATGACTCCACCTCGACGAACATCGACAGGACGTGCTCCGTACGTTGTTCCAGTTCGCGGGCCGCTCCCAGGGGCCGGATCACGGGGCGCGCCCGTTCGGCCGCCGCCGTGATGTCCGCGTCCGCCAGACCGATCAGCTCGGTCACCCGGTGGATGGCCAGGATCAGTGACGGATAGACCTGGCAGACCTCGAACTCCCGGGTCGCATGACGAAGCAGCGCGTACGCCGCCTCCCGCTCTCCTCTGCGCAGGAGCAGGAAGCAGCGGAACATGTCCGCCCGTGCCCGGCCGGAGCGGTAACCCGCCCGGTCCAGGGCGGCATTGGCGTTGCGGAAGGAAAGCTCGGCTCGATCGAGTTGTCCGAGCCGGACCTGTGCGATCGCCATGGCGGTGTAGACCTTGCCGATCTCGTGCTGCGCACCGAGCTCACGTTGCACTTCGAGGGCAGCGCCGGCTTCGGCCACGGCGGCCTCGGGATCGGTGAACGCCAGGAGCTCCGCCCGGTTGGTCCGGATGTTGGCCATGCCGATCACCGCGTCGACCGCCCGGTACTCTTCCTCCGCCTGCACCAGCAGTTCCTCGGCTCGTACGAAGTCCATCAGGAACCGGTGGCCGAGGTGCATCAGCCGCTTCAGGTCGCCGCGGATGGTCCGCTCCTCGGGCGGGCAGGTAGCGTGGACCTCCTCGGCGAGAGCGAAAGCTCCCTGGAAGTCGCCCTGCCACATGCGGATGTCCGCGACGCAGAGGCCGGCCGAGGTCCGGGCCTCGCCGGTGTGGTCCTCCCAGACCCGCTCGAAGATCCTCGCGGCCAGACCGCTCTCCCCGGCGATTCTCCGGGCGTTGGCCCCGGCCAGCGCCAGCCGGGCCGCGACCACCGACCGGGCGGGCGTCTCCCGTACGGGCGTCAGCGCTAACGCCGCACTGGTGTCCCCCAGCTCCAGCCGCGACTCCGCCTCCAGGCAGTCCGCGGCATCCCGGATGGCTGCAACGGAAGACGGATCCTCCTGCACGTCCGAAGCGGCCAGCAGATCCCGCAGGTCTTTGACCATGCCGTCGACGGCCTGCCGACTGCTCATCCCGATGGCGCGGTCCGCGTACCTGAGGATCTCGTCCGGCGACAGACTCCCGGCACGCAGTCCGTGGTAGACCGCCTCCCGGAGGGGCGACGAACGGGCCACACCCGTCCCCTCGGCCCCCCTCTCCATGCGGTCTGCCAGTCCCTCCCAGTGCGTTCGCAGCACCGCATGCACCTCCCGTTTCACGGCGGCCGACAGATGCCCTTGGAGCGCCGAGACCATCAGCTGATGGAGCCGGTACCAACCCAGGGGCAATGGATACGCAAAGGAGTAGGCCGTGAGCGACTCCCATGTCAGCAAGTTCGCCGGCAGGTCGAAATGCCGGCCGATGGTCCGGAACACTTCCAGGTCGAAGGTCCTGGCGATGCTCAGCAGTTCCAGGATCCGGACCTCGTCCGGGGCCACATGCTGCAGAAATCGCTGAACGATCTCCTCCGACGTCCCCGCGTCCTCCGTGCGCTCGGGGTTCTGTACGTGGGTGTCCACGGCCAGGTGCAGGTAGAACGGGACACCGGCGCTGGCTTCGGCGATCGACCGTTGCCGCGGGATCTCCGTGATGCCCCCCTGCTTCAACAGGTCGAGCCGGGCGTCCATCGGCAGGCCCTCCACCCGGGCCCGGCGGATCACCGCGTCCCACTCCTTGTCGTACGCCGCCCACGGAAGCGCCTCCCGGCTGGCCAGCACGGTGAGGCCACCGTGCAGCTGCCCCAGCAGATCGCGCAGCCAAGCGTCGGAGGCGAAGCTGCGGCCGCCCGGGATCGGTGCGGGCACCATGGCTTCGTAGGCATCGACGTACAGCACGTACGGCTGCTCCTGAGCCGACTCGCGCAGATCCTCGGCGAACAGGTACGTCACCGCATGGCCCAGTTCCGCGTTGGAGAGGCTGTCGAGTTCCCGGAGCGTGGAGTCCGCTTCGATCCTCTGCCTCCGCTGTCGATTGGCGATCGCGCGTCCGGTGAGCCTCACCAGGCCTGCCGCTGTGCCGAAGACCGGCAGCCCCATGGCATCGTCCAGGATCTTCGAGAGCACCTCGCTCTCTTCGGCGAAGGGAGTGTTCTTCCGGTCCATCTGCAGCTGGGGATGGACGCGCTGCCACAGGACCGCGTACGCGATGTCGAACCGGTCGAACTTAACTCCCTGCGCCCCCAATTCGGTGCGGAGCACGGCCAGGGCGTCCTCCTGCTGCCGCAGGGCCGGCAGCTGGAGGTCAAGCCGGGCCGTGCGGTGGCCGTCGGGCGTTCGGTGCCGCAGCTCCTGCAAGAGGCGGGACTTCCCGATGCCGCCGACACCGACGACGTTGAGGATCCTGGGGCCTTCCGAGATCGCTTCCAGTTCCTCGTCGTACACGGCGAGCAGCCCTTCACGGTTGAAGAACTGCCGCTGTAATGCGGACACCCGCCGATAGCGCGGCCTGATGGACATGGCGACTCCCCCTCGAACCCATGCGGTACGAAGGCGAGACTACCCATACTGCTACGCGACCCATCCGGAAAAGATTTACCCGAACGGGCTTACGCCGTAAGGCTGTTCGGTCGATCAGTCCCGGGTCAGGCCCAGGCGGGTGCGGAGGGGGGTGCGTTCGTCCGTGGCGACCGCCGCCGCGCCGTCCGTGACCGTTTCGTAGACGGCCAGGATGTCCGCGCCGACCGTCGACCAGTCGAAGCGGCGTACGTGCGCGGAGCCGCGGGTGCTCAGTTCCGCCCGGCGGGCCGGGTCGCGCAGGAGCCGGACCGCCGCGGCGGCCAGCGCTCCGGGGTCCTCGTTCGCGAAGAGGTCGCCCGCCCGGCCCTGGTCCAGGACCTGCGCGAACGCGTCCAGGTCGGAGGCCAGCACCGCGGCCCCCGCCGACAGCGCCTCGACCAGGATGATCCCGAAGCTCTCCCCGCCCGTGTTCGGGGCGACGTACACGTCGACGCTGCGAAGCAGCCGGGCCTTGTCCTCGTCCGAGACCATGCCGAGGAACTCCACCCGGGAGCGCAGGGCGGCCGGCAGCGAGGCCACCGCCTCCTGCTCGTCGCCGCGGCCGGCCACCAGGAGGCGTACGTCCGGGCACTCTTCGACGATCCGCGGGAACGCCGCCATCAGCACCGGCAGGCCCTTGCGCGGTTCGTCGATGCGGCCGATGAAGCCGAGGGTGGTGCCGCCCCACTCCGCCTTGGGCGAGGCGGAGGCGAAGAAGTCCACGTCCACCCCGTTCGGGATGACCACGGCGTCCCCGCCCAGGTGCTCCACCAGGGTGCGCCGCGCGTACTCGCTCACCGCGATCCGGGCGCTGATCTTCTCCAGGGCCGGCTGGAGGATCGGGTACGCGGCGATCATCGCCCGCGAGCGCGGGTTGGAGGTGTGGAAGGTCGCCACGATCGGCCCCTGCGCCGCCCAGCAGGACAGCAGCCCCAGTGACGGGGAGGCCGGCTCGTGGATGTGGATCACGTCGAAGACCCCCTCGTGCAGCCAGCGCCGGACCCGCGCGGCCGACAGGAAGCCGAAGTTCAGCCGGGCGACGGACCCGTTGTAGGGCACCGGCACCGCCCGTCCCGCCGAGACCACGTACGGCGGCAGCGGGGTCTCGTCGTCCGCCGGGGCGAGCACCGACACCTCGTGGCCGAGCCGGATCAGGTGTTCCGCCAGGTCCCGGATGTGGAACTGGACGCCGCCCGGCACGTCCCACGAGTACGGGCACACGATGCCGATCTTCACTAGGCGCGCTCCTCCAGATCGTCCAGCCACAACCGCTGCAACATGTGCCAGTCCTCGGGGTGTGCGGCGATGCCGCCTGCGAAGGCGTCCGCCACGGCCTGCGTCATCGTGGCGGTCTTCTCGGTCCGGGTGCCCGTCTTCGGCACCTCCACCTCGGGGTGGATCCGGCCGTACATCTTCGGGGAGTCCCCGTAGTACAGGGTCGCGGGGAGCAGCACCGCCCCGGTCTGCTGGGCCAGCAGCGCGGGGCCGGCCGGCATGCGCGTCTTCGAGCCGAAGAAGTCCACTTCGACCCCGGACGCCGAAAGGTCCCGGTCCGCGACCAGGCAGACCAGGCCGCCCGAGCGCAGCCGCCGGGCCAGGGTCCCGAAGGCGGCCCCGCCGCTGTGCGGCAGCACCTCCATGCCCAGGCTCTCGCGGTAGGCGACGAAGCGGTCGTAGAGGGTCTCGGGCTTGAGCCGCTCGGCGACGGTGGTGAACGGGACGCCGATGTGGCCGATCGCCCAGGCCCCGGCGAGGTCCCAGTTGGCGAGGTGCGGCAGGGCGACGACGACCCCGCGCCCGGAGGCCAGAGCCTCCCGCAGGAGGTGGTCGTCCTTCATCTCGACGTCGGAGGAGAACCGCCGCGGATCCATCGTCGGCAGTCGGAAGGACTCCATCCAGTACCGCATGTACGAGCGCATGCCCGCATGGGACAGCTCCCGCAGCCGCTCGGGACCCGCGTCCGGCACCACCCGGGCCAGGTTCGACTCCAGCCGCAGCACGCTCTTGCCGCGCCGCTTCCACGCGACGTCCGCTATCCGGCGGCCCAGGGCCACCGCGGCCGGCTCCGGCAGCCTCTTGACGGCCGCCCAGCCGAGCCCGTACAGCCCGTCGACGACCCTGTCCTGCGCCTTGCCCATCAGGCCGCGCCGCCTTCGGACAGGTGCGCCTCGGCGTCGGCCTCCGCCGCCTCGCGCCGTACGGTGACCACCCGCTGGACCAGCGTGACGAGCGAGCCCGCCGCCACCACCCACAGCGCGATCGGCAGCAGCACGCCGATCCAGGACGGCACCCCGAAGGTCTGGAGTCCGGACAGGCCTGCCGCGACCAGCGAGATCACCAGCCTCTCGGCGCGCTCGACCAGCCCGTTGACGGCGACCGGCAGCCCGATCGCCTCACCGCGGGCCTTGGTGTACGAGACCACCTGACCGCTGGCCAGACAGAAGATCGACACCGCGCACAGCACGTTGTCGTGGCCGGAGCCAGCGTACCAGAGCGCGAGCCCGCCGAAGATCGCCGCGTCCGCGACCCGGTCGAGCGTGGAGTCGAGGAACGCCCCCCAGCGGCTGGAGACCCCGGCCTGGCGGGCCATGTTCCCGTCCACCAGGTCGGAGAACACGAAGAGGGTGATGGTGATCGTGCCCCAGAAGAACTCGCCCCTGGGGAAGAAGACCAGCGCTCCCGCCACCACTCCGGCCGTGCCGATCAGCGTGACCGCGTCCGGGCTCACCCCCCGACGGAGGAGAAAAGCGGCGAATGGCGTGAGAACACGCGTGAAGAATGCACGCGCGTACTTGTTCAGCATGGCCTTCCCGGAGGGTCGCTGTGCCGTACGGCCCCATCGGCCACCGGCTGGCCCATCGTAGCCAGCGCCCCGGACCCGCACCGCCCCGCACCCACCGGTTCGCGCCGGACAATCCGCGCGCCACCCGTGCTGCACGCTCCGGACGGCCACCGGTACGACGTATGGACGCAGTGTGACGGCGGTGCAAAGCTCGAAGAACCCCAGTCACCCTCCTCACCGCGACACCGGGAGGCACGAACACCATGGGAGCCACATCACACCAAGCCGGGGCCGCCGGCAGGGCACTGACGGCCGACCGCCCCGCATCCGTACGGAACGTCGTGCTGGTCGGCCACAGCGGCGCCGGGAAGACCACGCTGGTCGAAGCCCTGGCCCTGACGGCCGGGGCCGTGAACCGGGCCGGACGGGTCGAGGACGGCGGCACCGTCTCCGACTACGACGAGATCGAACAACGCCGCCAGCGCTCCATCCAGCTCTCCCTCGTCCCGGTCGAGT
This sequence comes from Streptomyces sp. NPDC054883, assembly GCF_053610645.1. Taxonomy (NCBI): domain Bacteria; kingdom Bacillati; phylum Actinomycetota; class Actinomycetes; order Kitasatosporales; family Streptomycetaceae; genus Streptomyces; species Streptomyces sp. NPDC054883. The sequence goes on from NZ_JBSGYT010000016.1 coordinate 17,654, forward strand.
GGGGCGGAATCAAGATCAACCTGTTGGACACCCCCGGATACGCCGATTTCGTGGGGGAACTCAGGGCCGGTCTGCGCGCCGCGGACGCGGCCCTCTTCGTCGTCTCGGCCGCCGACGGGATCGACGGGGCCACCCGCATGGTGTGGAACGAGTGCGCGGCCGTGGGCATGCCCCGGGCCATCGTCGTCACCCATTTGGAGGCAGCCCGGGCGGATTACACGCAGATGACGTCGGTCTGCGGCGAGATCTTCGGCGGCGACGACCCGGACGCCGTCATCCCGCTCTACCTGCCCCTGCACGGCCCGGCCGGGCCCGACGGGCACGCCCCCGTCACCGGCCTGCTCGGGCTGCTCTCCCAGCGGGTCTACGACTACGCCTCCGGCGAGCGCGCGGAGCGCGACCCGGACCCGGCCGAACTCGCCCTGATCTCCGAGGCCCGCTCCCGCCTGATCGAGGGGATCATCGCGGAGAGCGAGGACGAGACCCTCATGGACCGCTACCTCGGCGGCGCCGACATCGACCTCAAGACGCTCGTCGACGACCTGGAGCGGGCCGTGGCGCGCGGCACCTTCCACCCCGTCCTGATGGCCGCGCCGGCCGCCGAGGGGGCCCGCCAGGGCCTGGGCACCGTGGAACTCCTGGAACTGGTCACAGGCGGTTTCCCGACCCCCCTGGAGCGCGCCCCGCTGACCGTCACCGCCCCCGACGGCGCCGCCCGGCCCGAGGTGACCTGCGACCCCGACGGGCCGCTCCTCGCCGAGGTGGTCAAGACCTCCTCCGACCCCTACGTGGGCCGGGTCTCCCTCGTCCGCGTCTTCTCGGGCACCCTGCGCCCGGAGGAGACCGTGCACGTCAGCGGGCACGGGCTGGCCGACCGGGGGCACGAGGACCACGATGTCGACGAGCGGATCGGCGCCCTGACCTCCCCGTTCGGCAAACAGCAGCGCACCTTGAACCACGTCATCGCGGGCGACCTCGCGTGCGTGGCGAAACTGGCCCGCGCCGAGACCGGCGACACCCTCTCGGCCAAGGACGGCCCGCTCCTCATGGAGCCCTGGCCGATGCCCGATCCGCTGCTGCCCCTCGCCATCGAGGCGCACAGCAAGGCCGACGAGGACAAGCTCTCCCAGGGTCTGGCCCGGCTGGTGGCCGAGGACCCGACCATGCGCCTGGAGCAGAACCCGCACACCGGCCAGCTCGTCCTGTGGTGCCTGGGCGAGGCCCACCAGGACGTCGCCCTGGAGCGGCTGCGCACCCGCTACGGGGTCCAGGTCGACCCCGTCGCCCACAAGGTGAGCCTGCGCGAGACCTTCGGCGCCAAGGCCGCCGGGCGCGGCCGGCACGTCAAACAGTCCGGTGGGCACGGCCAGTTCGCCATCTGCGAGATCGAGGTCGAACCCCTCCCGCCCGGCAGCGGCATCGAGTTCGTCGACAAGGTCGTGGGCGGGGCCGTACCCCGCCAGTTCATCCCGTCCGTGGAGAAGGGCGTGCGCGCCCAGGCCGCGCGCGGAGTGGCGGCCGGCTATCCGCTGGTCGACGTACGGATCACCCTGCTCGACGGCAAGGCGCACTCGGTGGATTCCTCCGACGCGGCGTTCCAGACCGCGGGCGCCCTCGCCCTGCGCGAGGCCGCCGCCGAGGCCCCGATCCACCTCCTGGAACCCGTCGCGGAGCTCGACGTGCTGGTCCCGGACGAATACGTCGGCCCCGTCATGAGCGACCTCGCGGGCCGTCGCGGCCGGGTCGTCGGCACCGACCAGGCCGGCTCCGGGCGGACCCGGGTGCGCGCCGAGATCCCGGAGATCGAGATCGGCCGGTACGCGGTGGAGCTGCGCTCCGTATCGCACGGCACGGGCGGGTTCAGCCGTACGTACGCCCGGCACGAGCCGATGCCCCCGCAGCTGGCGGACAAGGTTCGCGAACGGGCAGAGAAGGGAAGTTAATCCACATAGCACACTGGATACCGCCCATTCAACCCGGTTGCGATGGGCGGTATTTCCCTGTCCCATGACCACGGGGCGGACTCCGCCGATAGGCTCTTCGGCGGGGTCGAAGAGCAGGCGGGGCACAACGCATGACGGCACGTCGATGGGGGCAACGGTGGCGGACGACGGTTTCGACTTCAGGCCCGGGGCACAGATTCCGCTCCAGGGCGGCGGCGGGCAGACCGCGGCCACCAACGCGCTGGCCTCCGCCGCCTACCGCGACGGCAAGGTCGACGAGATCCTCAAGGCCAACAACGAGTACCACGAGTCGAAGGTCAAGCCCGGCAAGATCTCCCTCCTGGAACCCAACCTCGGTGAGGCCTTCTGCCGGGCCGTGGAGGCCCGCACCCTGGGCCCCGGGCGGAAGCCGCTGATCCAGTCCTTCGGCGCCGACCCGCAGACCGTCGTCGAGCACTGCCTGGCCGCGTCCCGCATCCGCAAGGAGCGCGACCGCAAGCTGCGCCTGATCACGCTGGTGTGCGGGGTGCTGTTCCTGCCCGGGCTGGCGCTCTGGCTGGGCCTGTTCCAGCTCCGCAAGTGGCTCGGCAAGGGCAAGCGGGGGTCCTGGGTGGGCACCGCGCTGCTGGTCGGGGTCGCCCTCGTCATCGCCGTGCTGATGTTCCGGCTGCCGTTCACCGGGTTCTTCGGCCTCTACCTGCGCGCGATGGTCATCGCCCCCGCCCTGGGCTGGTTCCTGGCCCGCCGGCTCTGCGAGGCCACCGCCGCCGACATGCGCTCGCGCTGGGACGGGCTGCTCGGCGGCGGCGCGGTGGCCGCGAAGATCCCCGAGGCGGTACCCGGCAACCCCGACGAGAAGGCCCGCGAGGACCTGCGCCACCAGCTGGCGAAGCTGACCGCCGAGGACCGCAGCAATTCCGTCTTCTACGCCGGGCCCAAGGGCATCCTCGGCATGGGCACCCGCTGGGGCAGCTGGCAGATGGCCGAGGAACTGGTCCCCAAGAACGACGGCGCCGAGATCCACCCGTTCCGCAGCTGGGACGTCATACGCGCGGTCGACACCGAGCTGCGGAAGCTGGAGCGGGGCCCCCTGCACACCGGCGGCTTCCCGCCCGCCTCGATCCAGCACTGGATCGTCACGCCGATCGGCGAGGGCGCCACCGAGGTGGCCCGCCCGACCGGCGAGGACGTGGACACCTTCCTGGTGAAGCCGCACGAGATCACCCGGATCTGCAACGAGCAGCAGTTCAGCGCCGGCAACCGGCACTACCTGGGCATCCAGTACCCGCTCTGGGACGGCCAGCTGGTGATCACCATGCTGGTCACCGTCACCGTGCTCTACAAGACCCTGCGGGTGGACGTCACCGCGCACGCGCTCGGTCCCGTGCACGGCCTGTTCACCACGAAGTCCGCGCCCAAGACCGTCGAGGTCCCCAAGTCCGTCCGGTTCTGGGAGACGGTGGAGCGCACGCTGCCGCTGGTGGACGCGGACGAGGTGGTACGGCTGGCCGTGCGCGCCCCGCTGACGTGGTACCCGCCGATCCTGGACTACCTGGGCGGCAAGCTGGTCCTCCCCGAGCCCTTCGGCGTCCGGCACGTCTGGGCCGGCTCCATGTGGCGCCACCGGTTCATGGCGGACGACGCCCTGCGCACGGTGGCCCCGGTCCTGCGGGCGGTGCACGCCGCCGCGTTCCGGGTGCTGGAGGAGAACGGCGTGGACACCGAGCGCTTCACGAACCGCTCGTCCATCATGAGCGGCCTCATCCAGGAGCCCGCCCCGCGCAAGGCGGACGTCTACGACGCGTAGTACCGCCCGGTCACGGTCAGTCGGTCGGCCAGGCCTCCGCGAGCATCCGGCGGGTGTCCGCGAGGAGTTGGGGCAGCACCTTGGTGTGGCCGACCACCGGCATGAAGTTCGTGTCCCCGCCCCAGCGGGGCACGATGTGCTGGTGCAGGTGGGCGGCGATACCGGCTCCGGCCGCCGCGCCCTGGTTCATGCCGATGTTGAAGCCGTGCGCCCCCGAGGCCTTGCGCAGCGCGGTCATGGCCCGCTTGGTGAGCTCCGCGAGCTCGGCCGTCTCGGCGGCGTCCAGTTCGGTGTAGTCGGCGACGTGCCGGTACGGGACGACCATCAGGTGGCCGCCGTTGTACGGGTAGAGGTTCAGCACGGCGTACACGTGCCGGCCGCGGGCGACGACCAGCCCGTCCTCGTCGGACATCTCCGGAATTCCGCAGAAGGGACAGCCGTCCCCGGCCTCCGGGCCGGTCGGCTTGTTCTCGCCCTGAATGTAGGCCATCCGGTGGGGCGTCCACAGACGCTGGAACGCGTCCTGCGTGCCCACACCGATCTGCTGCTCCGGCTCACTCGTCATGGGATGCAGCATATGACCTTGCCCCCGGACGGCGTGTCGCCGGGGCGCACACCGGCCGCGGACCGGCCATGCTGGGCGGATGCGCGACGATCGGACGATTCGCGAGGAGGCCTGGGAGCGCCGCACCGAGCTGCCGCTGTTCTACGCCTCCCTGGTGTTCATCGCGAGCTACGCGGTCCGTGTGCTCGCCACCGGCGCGAGCCCCGTGCTGCGCGACGTGGCCCTGTCGCTGACCGGCCTGACGTGGGCGTGCTTCCTCACCGACTACCTGGTCCGGATGGCGCTGAGCCGCCGCCGGCCGCTGGCGTTCGTCCGCAGGCACTGGCTGGACACGGTGGTGGTGTTCCTGCCGCAGCTGCGCCCGCTGCGGGTGGTCAAGCTGCACGACGCCGTCCAGGCCAAGGTGGACCGCCCGCGCCGTGAGCTGCACGTGCGCGTGATCATGTACGCCGGCCTGGCGGGGCTCCTGCTCGGGTTCTCCGGTGCGCTCGCCGTGTACGACCAGGAACGCGGCGCCCCCGGCGCCTCGATCCGCACCTTCGGCGACTCGGTGTGGTGGGTGTGCACGACCCTGACGACGGTCGGCTACGGCGACGTGGTGCCGGTGACCCCGGTGGGGCGGCTGATCGCCACGGGGATGATGCTGTGCGGGCTCGCGCTGCTGGGCGCGGTCACCGGCTCGTTCTCCTCCTGGCTGCTCCAGGTCTTCCGCCGGGAGGGCGACGAGGAGCCCCCGGAGAACCGCAGTTCTCCGGGGGCTCCCTGAGGGCCGTGCCGGTCAGACCTGGACGCGGTCCGCGACGACCTTGGCCAGCTTGGCCAGCGCCTCGTCCTTGGCGATGCCGTTCTCCTGCGAACCGTCGCGGTAGCGGAAGGAGACGGTGCCCGCGGCCATGTCCTCGTCACCGACGATGATCATGAACGGGACCTTGAGCTTCTGGTGGTTCCTGATCTTCTTCTGCATCCGGTCGGAGGAGGCGTCCACCTCGACGCGCAGGCCCTGCTTCTTCGCCTCGGCGGCGAACTCCTGCAGGTACTCCACGTGCCCGTCGCCGATCGGGATGCCGACCGCCTGGACCGGGGCCAGCCACGGCGGCATGGCGCCCGCGTAGTGCTCCAGCAGTACGGCGAAGAACCGCTCGATCGAGCCGAACAGCGCGCGGTGGATCATGACCGGGCGCTGGCGCGAGCCGTCCGGGCCGGTGTACTCCAGGTTGAACCGCTCCGGCAGGTTGAAGTCCAGCTGGACCGTCGACATCTGCCAGGTGCGGCCGATCGCGTCCCGGCACTGGACCGAGATCTTCGGGCCGTAGAACGCGGCGCCGCCCGGGTCCGGCACCAGCGGCAGGCCCTGCTTCTCCGCCACCTGGCGCAGGGTCTCGGTGGCCTCTTCCCAGATCTCGTCGGAGCCGACGAACTTCTCCGGGTCCTTGGTCGACAGCTCCAGGTAGAAGTCGGTCAGGCCGTAGTCGCGCAGCAGGTTCAGCACGAAGGTCAGCGTGCGGTCCAGCTCCTGCGCCATCTGCTCCTTGGTGCAGTAGATGTGCGCGTCGTCCTGGGTGAAGCCGCGCGAGCGGGTCAGGCCGTGCACGACGCCCGACTTCTCGTACCGGTACACGGTGCCGAACTCGAACAGGCGCAGGGGCAGCTCACGGTAGGAACGGCCGCGCGCGTCGAAGATCAGGTTGTGCATCGGGCAGTTCATGGGCTTGAGGTAGTAGTCGGTACCACCGTCGAGCTGCATGGGGGGGTACATGCCCTCCGCGTACCAGTCCAGGTGGCCGCTCTTCTCGAAGAGGGTGCCCTTGGTGGCGTGCGGGGTGTAGACGAACTCGTAGCCCTCTTCCTCGTGACGCTTGCGCGAGTAGTCCTCCATGGTGCGGCGGATGACGCCGCCGCGCGGGTGGAAGACGGCGAGGCCGGAGCCGATCTCGTCCTGTACGGAGAACAGGTCGAGCTCGGTGCCGAGCTTGCGGTGGTCGCGCTTCTCGGCCTCGGCGAGGAAGTCGAGGTGCGCCTTGAGCTCGTCCTTCGAGGGCCACGCGGTGCCGTAGATGCGCTGGAGCATCGGGTTCTTCTCGCTGCCGCGCCAGTAGGCGGCGGCGTTGCGCATCAGCTTGAAGGCCGGGATGTTGCGGGTGGTCGGCAGGTGGGGACCGCGGCAGAGGTCCTTCCAGCACAGCTCGCCGGTCTTGGCGTCCAGGTTGTCGTAGATGGTCAGCTCGCCGCCGCCCACCTCGACGTCCGCGCCGTCGTCGCTCGACGCGGAGCCCTTGATGCCGATGAGCTCCAGCTTGTACGGCTCGTCGGCGAGCTCAGCGCGGGCGGCCTCGTCGGTGACGACGCGGCGGGCGAACTTCTGGCCCCGCTTCTGGATCTCCTGCATCTTCTTCTCGACGGCCTTGAGGTCATCGGGGGTGAAGGGCCTGGCGACGTCGAAGTCGTAGTAGAAGCCGTCGCGGACCGGCGGGCCGATGCCCAGCTTGGCTTCGGGGAAGAGCTCCTGCACGGCCTGCGCCATGACGTGCGCGGTCGAGTGGCGCAGGATGTTCAGGCCGTCCTCGGAGGAGATCTCCACCGGCTCGACGCTCTCCCCGTCCCGCACCTCGTACGAGAGGTCCTTGAGCTCGCCCGCGACGCGCGCTGCCACGACGGTGCGCTCGCCGGCGAAGAGCTCGGCCGCCGTAGTGCCCGTGGCCACCACGCGCTCGTCCCGCTCGGAATCGCGTTGGATGATCACACGGACGTCTGACACCGGTCTCTCCTGAACTTTGGGGGTGCGCGAGCGAACACTGCGCGCCTGAATCGTACCGAGCGCAGTGGCCGCGCCGCTAAACGGTTGCGCGGCCGGGCCCGCACGCCCCCTACGGTGGGGCCCATGCCGAAGACGACCGGGCCGGTGCGGCCCTTGGACCTGACCGACGACGCCACCGCGACCGCCGTCCACCGGATCGGGCGCGAGGCGTACGCGGTGGAGGCGGAACTGATCGGTTTCGACGGCATACCGGCCTTGCGCGAGAGCCTCGCGCAACTGCGGGACCGGCCGCTGCACTGGCTGGGCGTGCGCGGCGCGGACGGGCTGATCGCGGGTTTCCTGGCGTGGGAGGAGGAGGGCGACGGCTCCGTCTGCGTCGACCGGCTGTGCGTGGCCCCGGCCGCGTTCCGCCGGGGCATCGCCTCGCTCCTGCTGCGCCACCTGCTGGCCGAAACGGTCCCCGGCCGCCGGGTGACGGTCACGACGGGCGCCGCGAACTCCCCGGCGGTGGCCCTGTACGACCGCCTGGGCTTCCGCCGCGGCGAGGACTTCTCCCCGGCCCCCGGCCTCCTGATGGCCTCCTTCACCCGCGACCCGGGACAGCGGGTCTAGCGGAGTTGCGGGATCACGCCGAGCTGCTGGAGGAAGGCGAGGAGGTCCTTGTCGGACCACTTCTCCGCGAGCCTGCCGTTCTCGATGCGGTGCATCACCGTCCCGGTCATCGTCAGCGGTTTGCCGGTGGCGGGAGCGCCCGGGAGGTCCCCCCGGTGCACGCCGCGGGCCGTCAGCCGGGTCACGACCTTGTCGCCCTCCGCGACCTGGTCCTCGATCTCGTGGGTCCCGGGGGTGGCCTTCCAGAACAGCCGGAACGCCTGCTTCAGGCCCTCGCGCCCGGTCCCCAGCCCGGGGAACGGCGGGGGCGAGTGGTCGACGTAGCCCTCGGCCACGAGTTCGTCCATGGCGTCGAGGTTCCCCGCGTCGATCTCCCGGTAGAAACGGCGGACCAGCTGTTTGTTCTCCTCGGTGGACACGGTGGCCTCTCTGCCGGTTCGTGCGGATCGCCGGGCGGCTCTCCGCATCGTCACCGCGCCCGCCCCCGGCCCTGCACCCGGCGCGCCGGGCCGGCACGGCACGTTCGCCCGGAAGCACGGAGCGAGCCGCTCTAGTCGTCGGACGGCAGCACGTCCGCCGGGTCGAAGGACTCGTCCAGCGACTTCATCAGCCGGTCCCGCTCCACCTCGTCCAGCGGGACGGGAGTGACGTCGGTGGCGTCGGTCAGCCGGCGGAAGCCGCCCCGGCGCTGGAGCCGGCCGCTCACCCGGACCGGCAGGCCCACCAGGTGCGCGTGCCCCGCCACCCGGTACGCCTCCTCGTCGAGCTTGACCCGTACGTACGGCACCTCCGCCCCCGCCAGCACCCGCAGCCGGACCGTCCCGCCGCCCCCCGGGGCCGAGCGCCGCATCCGGACCACCGCCCCGGCCAGGCGCACCGGGACCGCCGGCTCGTCCCGGGTGTAGCGGGCCGCCGCCTCCCGCAGCACCGGCAGGTCGCCCGGGGAGAACTCCACCGGTTCGGGCCGGGCGGCGCACCCCGCGGGCACCCCCGCCGCCGGGGCCCAGGCCAGCGAGACGCGGGCGCCCTCGGAACCGCGTACGAGGGCGATCAGCGCGTCCGCGAGCTCCCGGCTGACCCCGGCCTGCACCGCCGCGTCGAAGGCCTCCATGCCGCCGGTGGCCCGCCGGTAGTCCACCGCTTCGCGCGCCGCGTGCAGGGCGTGGTGCAGCCGGGTCACTACCCCCCGCCCGCCGTCCACCGGGATGTACGCGCTCAGCCTGCGGCCGCCCGGCGAGGGCCCCACCAGCACCCCGTCCAGGACCCGCTCCGCCTGGGAGCGGTGGCGCGCGCCGTAGTACCCGGCCCGGGCGCGGGCGGCGAGCGCCCCGGCCAGCAGCAGCTGCCGGGCGGCCGCGCGCAGCTGCTCCTGCACGGGCCAGGCCTCCGCGCGCGGGTCCGCGTACGCGCCCTCGGGGAACTCCCGCTCCCAGTGGATCTCGTCGCTCGGGACGCTCAGCCCGAAGAGCACCTCCCGCGCCGAGGGCAGCCCGCCGCGCGAGAGGGCGGTCAGTGCCTCCTCCAGGAGGTCGGCGCAGTCGGGGAAGGTCCGGCTCTCGGGGACGAGCAGGCTGGTGCCCGCCTGTCCCGGCGGGGTCCAGCGCCCGTACCGCCCGGCGGCGCCGCCCCGCCGCAGCCAGCCGTGCCGGTGCAGGAGCGCGCCGAGCACGGCCGGGTCGACGTGCGCGGCGTCCGGTGTCCCGCCGCGGGCCGGGTCCGCGTACGGCGACGGGGACGACAGCGGTTCGAGACGTGGTGCGTTCCGGTCCATCAGGGTGTCCCTCCCGACCCGACCCGGGTCATGATCTCGCAGAGCGCCCGGTCGTCGAAGATCCGTGTGGTGGGGATCCGTACGGTGGTCCGGCGCCTGCCGGTCACGGGGGTCCCGGCGAGATTGGTCCAGTAGCAGCAATGGCGCAGGTCGAGCCGGTCGGGCCCGGCGCTCAGCCACTCCCCGCGCTCCCGCGGTACGAGCATCACCACGAGGATCTTGTGCACGGCGACCGGTGTGCGGGCCAGCTTCACGAGGTGTTCGTTGTCGAGGGTGAAGCCGAAGGTGGCTCCGGCCGGCCGCGGCGGTATCTGGTAGGTCGCCTTCAACTGCACCTTGATGGTGACCTCGTCGTCGACGACGTGCTCGGCCGCACCGTGGCTGACGTGCCAGTCGATGCCGTTGTCGGGAAAGGGCTGGGACAGCGAGCAGCCGGCCGCGGCGGCGACTGCGTGCAGGTATCCCACCTGGAGGGTCTCCATGCAGGCGGTGGTGGCGAGTGAGCCGCGCAGCGGTCCGGTCCCCCCGTCCGTCCGGGGTCCGATCCGCCCTCGCAGCACCCCGCCCGGTTCGGGCTGCGCGAGCGCCATGGCCGGCTCCCCATGCCTTCCGGGCTCTGCCTCGTGAGGGGTGGTGGGGGTGACGGCCGATCAGGTGTGCGGTCCCCCATGGAGGTTGTCTCCGGAGCGGAGGTCCGGCAAACGGAGTACGGGGCAAACAGCCCGGGTATCACCGATTCGGGCAAGGGGGTGGCGAGTTCCCGTCGCACCCCATCTGCCGATCGGGGACGAGGAGTTCGCCATGACACGCTGGTACGAGGGACCGCTGGCCGCATTCGACACCGAGACGACCGGGGTGGACGTCGAGCAGGACCGGATCGTGTCCGCCGCGCTCGTCGTGCAGGAGTGCGCGGGCGGCCGGGTCCGCAGCACGCGCTGGCTGGTCAATCCGGGCATCCCGGTGCCCCGGGGTGCCATGGAAGTGCACGGCCTGACCGACGAACACCTCCAGCGCAACGGCCGGTGGCCGGCGCCGGTGGTGGAGGAGATAGCCCGCTCGCTCGCGGAGCAGCAACTGGCGGGCCGGCCGGTGGTGGTGATGAACGCGCCGTTCGACCTGACGCTGCTGGACCGGGAGTTGCGCAGGCACCGGGCGTCGTCGCTGGCGCGGTACCTGGACGACCGGCCGCTGACGGTGCTGGACCCCCGGGTGCTGGACAAGCACCTGGACCGGTACCGCAAGGGCCGCCGGACCCTGGGTGACCTGTGCGCGCACTACGGGATAGAGCTGGAGGGCGCGCACGACGCGGCGGCGGACGCGCTGGCCTCACTGGAGGTCGTACGGGCGCTCGGGCGCCGGTTCGCGAGCCGGCTGGAGCGGCTGACGCCGGCCGAACTGCACGCGCTGCAGGCGGTGTGGCACGCGGCCCAGGCGCGGGGCCTGCAGGCCTGGTTCGCCCGCCAGGGGACCCCGGAACCGGTCGACCCGCACTGGCCGCTCCGTCCGGAACTCCCGGCCGCGGCGTAGCTCCGGGCCCGTGGCCCGCGGCCCGTGGAAACGCGGAAGGCCGGTCCGTCATGTGACGGACCGGCCTGTCCCGGTGGGCGATACTGGGATCGAACCAGTGACCCCTTCGGTGTGAACGAAGTGCTCTCCCGCTGAGCTAATCGCCCGGAACGGGTTGAACAATACAAGAGCCCCGGGGTTCTGTTCAAACCGCTTCCGGCGGGGCCGCCAGCCGCGCGGCGAGGGCCCGCCGTCCGGCGCGCATCATGAGGGCGTGGTTGAGCCGCAGCAGGGGCCGCCCGGGCACCGCGAGGCAGCGCATCAGCGGCCGGCGCACCTCGGCCTCCTGCTCGTACACGGCGCGCGTCCGGGCCCCGCGCGGGCGTACGGTCCAGCGCGCCCAGCCCTCGATGTCCCCGCCCAGCGCGACCTCCAGCACGCCGCCGGCGGGATCGCGGAGCAGTTCGGTGGCGGTGACGCGCAGCGCGTAGGGCAGTACGGAGCGGATGACGGCGGTGCCGGTGCGCCCGTCGGCGGATTCGAAGCGGCGGACCTGGGGCCACCAGCGGGGGTAGTCCCCGGCTTGCTCCAGCATCCGGTAGACGCGGGCCGGCGGGGCGTCGAGCTCCCACACGCTGCGGAAACGGAAGCGACTCCGGAAGTGGCGGGGGCTGAGGTCCATGCTCCCAGCCTGCCCGCGCACCGCACGGGCCATCCGCCCGGGCGCCGGCTGCCCCAGCACCGCCGAGGCGGCCAGCCCCGGCCCCGTACGGGCCCGGCGGCCGTCCACCTGCCCCTCGGGACCGGCCGCGCGGCGCGAGGGCGCCAGAACGCCTTCCAGGCCCCTGGGTACGACGAAGGCCCGGAGACTCGTTTCGAGTCTCCGGGCCTTCGATCCGGTGGGCGATACTGGGTTCGAACCAGTGACCCCTTCGGTGTGAACGAAGTGCTCTCCCACTGAGCTAATCGCCCGGACGCACCGCAAACATTACCGCATGTCAGCGGCGCTCTACGCCATCGGGGCGGATCACTGGTCCTTGATGTTCCACGGCAGCATGAAGCCGTACTTCCAGAGGTAGACACCGATCAGCGCGGCCGCCACGGCGAGTCCCACGCCGGTCAGGATGAGGTTGCGGCGGCGGACCCTCGGGTCCATGGCCTTCTGTGCCGCCTCGGACACCTTGCGTTTCGTCCAGCGCAGCACGACGTGGGCCCAGGCGAACTCGGTCCCCCAGATGAACAGACCCGCGAAGATCGCGACCCATCCCGGGCCCGGCAGGACGAGCATCGCGATGCCGGCGGCGATGACGGCCAGGCCGACGACGAACACCCCGACCTGCCAGCTCAGGTGCAGGGTGCGGTTGGCCTTGACGAAGGCAGGCGCCTTCGAGACGTGCGGCTCGGCTTCCGGATCCGTCCCGTTGTGCGCGGACCCACTGGTCTCGCGGTCACTCCCCGTATTCATGGGTCGAATCTACCGGAGCCGAAACGCAGGCCGGAAGCACACGTGATCGGTCGTTTGGATCCGCCGTCCGAGGGACCCAGAGGTCCGCAAAACGGTCAGAGGGGTTTACAACGCCACCGTAGGTGGCATGTCGATTTCGCCGACGTGCGAATCCCCGAGCGCACACTGAGCGAAAGGCCCTGGCGCTTATGAACACCACGGTCAGCTGCGAGCTGCACCTGCGCCTCGTTGTGTCGAGCGAGTCCTCACTGCCTGTTCCCGCGGGCCTGCGGTATGACACGGCCGATCCCTACGCCGTGCACGCCACCTTCCACACCGGCGCCGAGGAGACGGTCGAATGGGTATTCGCCCGCGACCTCCTCGCAGAGGGTCTCCACCGGCCCACCGGCACCGGCGACGTCCGCGTCTGGCCGTCCCGCAGCCACGGTCAGGGAGTCGTCTGCATCGCCCTGAGCTCTCCGGAGGGAGAAGCACTGCTCGAAGCACCCGCCCGAGCCCTTGAGTCGTTCCTCAAGCGGACGGACGCCGCGGTCCCACCCGGGACCGAACACCGGCACTTCGATCTGGACAAGGAGCTCTCCCACATCCTGGCCGAAAGCTGAGCCAGGACGAGGGCGATCCTCCCGGCAGCGGCCGGGGGAACCACCCGACACCGTCCGACTCGGGGCGACGGTGCGGGAGGAACAACCACATGCGGCAGTGCCGGCGCTGTTCTCGCGGAAGCCAACCGCGGGGGCGGCGCCGCCGTGCGTCGCGGGGACGGTCGCACCTCCCGGCGGCGGCCGGGGACGGCTAGAGTCGGTCCCCAGCGCGGCAGAGACGGATCGCCGCAGGCCCGGCCCCCAGGGAGACCCCGTGCAGATCCCCCACGACACCCGTCGCGCGCTCGACGTCGTCGTCGCGCTGGTGAACACCGCGGCCGAACCCGGCAGGCCCGACGGGCTGTCCGACGTGGGCGCGCTGCGCGGTTTCGTACAGGAGTACGCGATCAGCGACGTGGGCGAGCTCGGCGCCCGCGACCTCGCAGGGGTGCGCACCGTCCGGGAGAAGTTCGCGCAGACCTTCGCCGCCCCGAACCCCCGCGCGGCGGCCGCACTGATCAACGAGCTGGTCGCCACGGCCGGCACCACGCCCCGGCTGACCGATCACGACGGCTACGACTGGCACGTGCACTACTTCGCGCCGGGCGCCTCGGTGGGCGACCACCTGGCGGCGGACGGCGGCATGGCGCTCGCGTTCATCGTGGTATCCGGCGAACAGGAGCGGCTGCGGCGCTGCGAGGCACCGGATTGCCGACGGGCCTTCGTCGATCTCTCCCGCAACCGCTCTCGCCGCTACTGCGACAGCCGGACCTGCGGAAACCGGCTGCACGTGGCCGCGTACCGGGCGCGCCGCAAGGAAGCGGACGCGCACGGTTCAGAGCAGGAAGAGGTCGTGTACGGCAGCGAGCAGCAGCAGGGTGCCGATCACCGTTAGAAAGATCATCAGGGGCGGCTGGGACAGCGCGAAGAGGCAGCCGCGGGCTTCTTCGGCGGGGATGTGAGCCGACGGCTCACCAGGTGATGTGTCCGGCATGTCGGGCCGATGATCGCCCAGTGCGCGCGGAATCGCCCCTCAACACGCCAGCGGAGCGAGGGGAGTTCTCCCTTTCCCGTGACGGGCGGGCCGGGGCGGCGGAAGCGCCGGGCCGGCGCGAGGCGGCCCCGGCGGCCGCCAGGTCAGATGCCGTGCTTCTTGAGGATCGCCTCGATGTCGGAGAAGTCGTCCGCCGGGGCGGCGGCCCGCTCGGGCGCGGGCCGGGGCCGCGACCCCGCGCCGAGGGAGGGCGCGGAAGCGTCGGGGGCGACGGCGTCCCGGGCCGGGCGGCCCTCGGCCGCCTTGGGCTCCTTCGGCTGCCCGGTCCGGCCGGGCGCACGGCGCTCGACGGCCCGGGTGGTCAGGAGCAGCACCCACGCGAGGCCCAGCAGGCCGAAGCCGAGCCAGACGGACGGCTTGAACACCATCCCCGACACCCACTCGACGACGCCCGTCAGCACGAGCGCGACCGGCACCAGCGAGTAGGCGGCGATGCGCGTGGCGGCGAGGAAACGCCTGCGGTACGCGGTCACCGCGGCGATACCCAGGCCCGCCGCGGACACCGCGGAGCAAATGGTCTCGGCGAGCATGCTGTCCTCCAGGGGCCGGCGGGTCGGGCAGGAGCGGCGGACCGCCCCCGTCCATCGTGCACCGGCCACCGGCGCGGGGGCCACGCCGAGCGCGGTCCCCGGACGGATCTCCGGGACATCTCGGGGTCCGGCCTCCTCCCCAGGTCCCGGTCGGTGCGGCGCGGGACCAGCTGGGAGACTGTGCGCATGACCGATTCGCACTCCCCCGACTCCGTTTCCGCTCCGGCACCCGCACCCGCCGCCCCCGTCGTCCTGGAGGTCTGGTGCGAGCTCCAGTGCCCGGACTGCCACGGCGCCCTGGACGACGTGCGCGCCCTGCGGGCCCGCTACGGCGACCGGCTGGACATCGTGCTGCGGCACTTCCCGCTGGAGAAGCACAAGCACGCCTTCGCCGCGGCCCAGGCCGCCGAGGAGGCCGCGGAGCAGGGGCAGGGCTGGCCGTACGCGGAGGCAGTACTGGCCCGCACCGCCGAGCTGGGCGAGCGCGGGGAAGCCGTGCTGCTCGACGTGGCGCGGGAACTGGGCCTGGACGCGGAGGAGTTCGACACCGCCCTGGTCGACGGGCGGCACATCCTGATCGTCGACGCCGACCAGGCCGAGGGCAAGGCGATCGGCGTGACCGGCACCCCCACGTACGTGATCGGCGGCGAGCGGCTCGACGGCGGCAAGAGCCAGCAGGGTCTGCGCGCCCGCATCGAGGCGATCGCCGACCGGCTGCTGGCGGGATGAGCGGCTAGAGCAGGTCCTTGGCGTAGTTCAGCGCCGTGGGCCGGTAGCCGAGGGACTCGTACAGGCGCAGCGCCGGGGTGTTGGTGCTGAACACCTGGAGGGCGAGGGTCCGGTGGCCGGCGGCGAGCGCCTCGCGTTCCGCGAGCAGCATCAGCGCGCGGCCGTAGCCGCGGCCGCGGTGGCCCTCGCCGACCTCGACCTGGAAGACGTACGCCTCCTCCTCGTGCGCGGCGAGCCACAGGTGGCCCACGGGGGCGCCGGCCGCCTCCAGGACGGCCAGGGTGACGCCCGCCGTGTCCCGGCCGTCCGGGAAGCGGGCCGCGTGGTCGGCCACCGCCCTCGCGCGGGCGTCGCACTCCGGCATCCCGCGCGCGGCCAGTTCCGCGGCGTAGCCGGCCGGCGACTCGGCGGACCAGGCCGCGTACTCGGCGTCCGTCATCGGGCGGGCCGTGACCCCGGCCGGCAGCGCGGGCGGCCCGGCCGGGAGCGGCTTCGCCAGGTAGCGGCTGTACTCGGTGTACCCGAGGGCCTCGGCCAGCCGCAGTCCGCCGGCCGACCCGGCGGGCACCGAGATCCGTACCCGTCGGCAGCCCCAGCCGCGCAGCACCTCCTCGGCGGCGAGCGCGGCGACGGTGGCTCGGCCCCGGCGGCGGTCCGGCGGGTCGATGACCAGGCCGCCGATCTCCCCGACCGCCGGTCCGAACGCGGTTCCGGCGCGGATCAGCAGCTCACCGACGCGCCTGCTGTTGACGCGTACCTCGTACGGGCGCGACCGGGCGCCGCCCTCGCCTTCCCGGAGCGGCCCGCTCGGCCGCAGTGTGGTGGTCATCGTCGAGTTCTACCCCCCGGGCGCCCGCCGCGACAGGGCGCGCGGAGCGTCTACGGGTCGAGGTCGGAGCCCGCACGCTCGTCGAAGATCCGCATCGCCTTGGCCGTGACGGGCCCCGGGACGGCCGTCAGGACGCGGTCGTCGACCCGGTGGACCGCCTGGACGTCGCGCAGGGTGGAGGTGAGGAAGACTTCCTCCGCACGCTCCAGTGCGTCGAGCGGCAGGTCGGTCTCCTTGGCGCCGGTCCACTCCACCACGAGGGCCCGGGTGATGCCCGCCAGGCAGCCGGAGGCGAGCGGCGGGGTGTGCAGCTCCCCGTCGAGGACGACGAACACGTTGGATCCGGTCCCCTCGCAGAGCCGGCCCACGGTGTTGGCGAACAGGGCCTCCGAGGCTCCGGCCGCGTGGGCCCGGGAGAGCGCGACCACGTTCTCGGCGTACGAGGTGGTCTTCAGGCCGGTCAGCGCCGAGCGCTCGTTGCGGACCCAGGGGACGGTGATCACGGCGGTGGTGTCGGGGCGCCGGGTGGTCTCGCCGACCGCGACGACCAGGGTGGGGCCGGTCCGTCCGCGCTCGGAGCCGAGCGGGGACACGCCGCCGGTGTAGGTGATGCGGAGCCGGCCGAGCGGCATCGGGTTGGCTTCCAGCACGGCGGCGCAGGCCCGGCGCACCTCGTCGAGGTCGGGGTCGGGCAGCCCGAGACCGCGGGCCGAGCGGGTCAGCCGGTCCAGGTGGCGGGTGAGCGCGAACACGGTGCCGTCCTGCGCCTTGAGCGTCTCGAAGAGACCGTCGCCCACGGTCAGCCCGTGGTCCAGTACGGACACCTTCGCCGCGTCCGCGTCCCGCAGCGCTCCGTTGAGCCAGATCCTCACCGTACGGTCCCTCCGCTCAGCCCATGCGCACCGTGTGCCTCGTGCGGCCCGTGCGTCTCGTGCGTTCCCGACGCTACCGCGAGGAGCCGGGCCGCCTTGAGTTCGGTCTCGGCCCACTCCCGGTCCGGATCGGAGCCCCAGGTGATTCCGGCGCCGGTGCCGAACCGCAGGCGGGGGCCGCCCGGCACCTCGCGGTCGATCCAGAAGGTGCGGATGCCGACGGCGAGCTCGCCGGTACCCCGGTCGGCGTCGACCCACCCGATACCGCCACAGTAAGGGCCGCGCGGGACCGTCTCCAGCGCCTCGATGATCCGCAGCGCCGAGGACTTGGGGGCGCCCGTGACGGAGCCGGGCGGGAAGGCCGCCTCCAGCAGCTCGGGCCATCCGGCGGCGTCGGCCAGCTCGCCGCTGACGGTCGAGACGAGGTGGACCAGGCCGGGGTGCTCCTCGACGGCGCACAGCTCGGGGACGGTGACCGAGCCCGGGGCGCAGACGCGGCCGAGGTCGTTGCGCACGAGGTCCACGATCATCACGTTCTCGGCGTGGTCCTTGGGCAGCAGGTCGGCGACGGTCCGGCCGGTCCCCTTGATGGGTCCGGACTCCACGTGCCGGCCGTCGCGGCGCAGGAACAGCTCGGGGGAGGCGGTGGCGATCTCGACCCCGTGGGCCGGCAGCCGAATCGTTCCTGCGTAGGGCGCGGGGTTGCCGCGCGCGAGCAGGGCGGTGAGCGCGTCCACGTCGGCCCGGGCCGGGTCGGGCAGCGGGGCGGACAGTACGCGGCAGAGGTTGGCCTGGTAGACCTCGCCGCGGGCGATGTGCTCGCGGACGCGGCGTACGCCGGCCACGTACGCGGCCCGGTCGAGCGAGGAGGTCCACTGGTCGGCGGCGGGCCCGCACCAGGCACCGGGGACGGGCGCGGGGACCGGGTCGGGGCGTACGTCTCCGAAGCGCGCGCACACCAGGCGCCCCTCGAAGTCCGCGGCCACCGCCCAGAAGCCGGTGGAGTCGAGGGCGGAGGGGTCGCTGGTGACGTCGCGGAGATCGGTCGCGAGGCGGCCGCCGAAGCGGGCCAGGGGAGGCAGGTCGTGCACGGCTGCGAGTCTATGACCGGTGACGCCGTGGCGCCGGAGAGGTGACGGCGGGGTGACCGGCGGTGATCGAGCGGCAGCACGCTGCGGAAACGCGTTTTTGAGCTGGCCCGGGAATCCGCTAGAGTTCAACACGTCGCCAGGGAGCGAAGGGGAACACCCCGGAGCGAACACGGCGACCTGCGGACGTAGCTCAGTTGGTAGAGCACCACCTTGCCAAGGTGGATGTCGCGAGTTCGAGTCTCGTCGTCCGCTCGAAGTGGGGGGTCTTCCCGAGAACCCCCGCAGCTCCTGGTGGAGTGGCCGAGAGGCGAGGCAACGGCCTGCAAAGCCGTCTACACGGGTTCAAATCCCGTCTCCACCTCCAAGGACGATTAGCTCAGCGGGAGAGCGCTTCCCTGACACGGAAGAGGTCACTGGTTCAATCCCAGTATCGTCCACTGGTCCGCGAGGACCACCCGCGCGATTAGCTCAGCGGGAGAGCGCTTCCCTGACACGGAAGAGGTCACTGGTTCAATCCCAGTATCGCGCACGCAGCACCGGCAACACCTGCTCCACCTGCGGCTTTCGAGCCGTTGCCCCGCGCGATTAGCTCAGCGGGAGAGCGCTTCCCTGACACGGAAGAGGTCACTGGTTCAATCCCAGTATCGCGCACCACCGAAAAGCCCCGGCCGTCTCCACGGCCGGGGCTTTCGCGTTCCGCCGGACGTCGCTCGTGCCGGGGCGGAACGTGAAAAAGGGTGCTGCCCGTCCGACTCCCCAGTCGTACGGGCAGCACCCTTCACCTGCCGTCCGTCGCACCCCCGTCCCCACGGGGTTCGACAGGGCGATGTCCCGGCCCGGGCCGCTCTCCCGGGCCTGGAGCGCCGCTCAGCGCCCCAGCATCGCGCCCACGGACGACGCCTGCGCCGCCACCTGCTCGAAGCCTCCGAAGAGGAAGAGCAGGAGGACGGCCAGGGGGAGCACCATGGCCGCCGCCACCAGTGGATGGCGCGTACCGGACTCGTGGCTGTTGAACGCGAATGCCTTGCGCCCCTGCCGTGCGGAGTCCGCCATGGTCCTCTCCCTGTCGTCTGGCAGCGGCGGGCATCCGACCTCGGGGGACGAGTGTGCCGCCCGCCGCTTGTTCTCAACACTAGGCGGGAGCAAGGCCCCTGGCCTCATGCCCTCGTACCCATTGCCGGGCCTCCGGGAGGATGAGGGACCGGCCTCCCGTGTACTCCCCTGGGTGGAGATCGCCCGCCGGCCATGAGGGTCTCCCCGGAAGGGATACCGGAGGGTAGTGACTTCGCTCACTTCCGTCACTACCCGCACGCGCGTGTCTTCCTCCGAAGGGTCCGCGCGCGGTGCGGCCGCCGCGGGTCCGGCCGCCCGCCCGGCGGCCGCCGCGGGGACCGGCCGAGGGGCCAATCGCCTTGGCGTGCGGGCCGTTTGGCGGTATCCGGCGGGTGCGGCCGGGCACCTGCCGAAACAGCTGAGCCACCCTCAAGTGGCGTGCCCCGCACTGACGATCGATTGTCCCGGCGAGGGCGCGGCCTCTGAGCGCTCGTGCCGGATGGTCCGTAAGCTGTGGCACGTCAACAGGACGACCGGGCAGCGGGGTGGACATGGCGATGATGCGGCTCCGGCGCGAGGACCCGCGTGTCGTCGGCTCGTTCAGGCTGCACCGGCGGCTCGGGGCCGGTGGCATGGGCGTCGTCTACCTGGGGTCCGACCGGCGCGGGCAGCGGGTCGCCCTGAAGGTGATCCGGCCGGACCTGGCGGAGGACCAGGAGTTCCGCTCGCGCTTCGCCCGTGAGGTGTCCGCGGCGCGGCGGATCCGCGGGGGCTGTACGGCCCGGCTGGTCGCCGCCGACCTGGAGGCCGAGCGGCCCTGGTTCGCGACGCAGTACGTGCCCGGCCCCTCCCTGCACGACAAGGTGGCCGAGGAGGGCCCGCTGACCGCCGCGCAGATCGCCGCGATCGGCGCCGCGCTGTCGGAGGGCCTGGTGGCCGTGCACGAAGCCGGGGTCGTCCACCGCGACCTCAAGCCCTCGAACATCCTGCTCTCCCCCAAGGGCCCGCGGATCATCGACTTCGGGATCGCCTGGGCCACCGGGGCGAGCACGCTCACCCATGTGGGTACGGCGGTCGGCTCACCCGGGTTCCTCGCCCCCGAACAGGTGCGCGGCGCCGCGGTGACCCCCGCGACCGACGTGTTCGCCCTCGGGGCCACCCTCGCCTACGCCGCGACCGCCGACTCGCCCTTCGGCCACGGCAGTTCCGAGGTCATGCTGTACCGCGTGGTGCACGAGGAGCCCCACTTGCAGGGGGTGCCGGACGCCCTCGCGCCCCTCGTCCGGGCCTGTCTGGCCAAGGATCCCGAGGACCGGCCGAGCACGCTCCAGCTGTCGATGCGGCTCAAGGAGATCGCGGCCCGCGAGGCGCAGGGGCTGGGCGAGGTGCGGCCGCCGGCGCAGCGCGCCCGTACCGAGCGGCCCACGGGGCGGCTGACCGAGCAGTACCCCGACCAGCGCACGGAGCGGCGTACCGGAGGCGGCGGCGCGGGCGGTGGCAGTGGCGCCACCCCGCGGCCGCAGGGCCCGCACAGCGGCCCGCACTCGCGGCCCTCGTCGCCCCGCAACCCGGGCTCGACCGCAGGGCGCAGCGGCGGCCGCCCGGCGCCGCGGACGACCGGCACCGGCCGCCGCCCGTCGCGGCCCGACCCGAAGCTGATGCGGCAGCGGCTGATCGTGTTCGTCGTGGTGACGCTGATCGTCGCGCTGGGCATCGCCGCCGCGCAGAAGCTCTAGATGCCGTCCGGGGCCGGAGCCACCGGCGGCCGGGTCGCGTAGAAGGCCACCGCCGAGGCCGCGGCCACGTTCAGGGAGTCGATGCCCTCGGCCATGGGGATCCGGACCCATTCGTCGGCGGCCCGCAGGGCGTACGTCGACAGGCCGTGGCCCTCGGAGCCGAGCATGATCGCCGAGCGCTCGAAGCGCTCCGGCGGAACCTGGTCCAGGGGGGTCGCCTTGGGGCTGGGCGTCATGGCGAGGAGCCGGTAGCCGGCCTCGCGGACCTTCTCCAGGTCGGCCGGCCACTGCTCCAGGCGGGCGTAGGGGACGGAGAACACCGATCCCATCGAGACCTTGATGGCGCGCCGGTACAGGGGGTCCGCGCAGTCCGGGGAGAGCAGTATCGCGCTGATGCCGAGCGCCGCCGCGCTGCGGAAGGCCGCGCCCAGGTTGGCGTGGTCGACGAAGCCCTCGAAGACGCCGATCCGGCGGCCGGCGGCCTCGTCGGCCAGCAGTTCGTCCGGCGCCGGGAGGGGCTTGCGCTGCATCGACGCCAGGGCGCCGCGGTGCACGTGGTAGCCGGTGACCCGTTCGGCGAGCTCGGGGGTGACGGCGTAGACCGGGGCGGGCAGCTCGTCGATGACGTCGCGCATGACGTCGACCCACTTGGCGGAGAGCAGCATCGAGCGCATCTCGTAGCCGGCGTCCTTGGCACGTCTGATGACCTTCTCGCCCTCGGCGATGAAGAGCCCTTCGGCGGGTTCGCGCCTGCGCCGCAGTTCGACGTCGGTCAGGCCCGTGTAGTCGCGCAGGCGCGGGTCGTCGGGGTCGTCGACGGTGATGAGATCAGCCACAGGGTGATACTGCCTTGTCCTGGGTTTGGTGCCAACGGCCCGGTCAGGCGCCGGCGAAGGTCTTCAGGCCGTCGGGGCGTTGACCGCGACGACGGCGCCGATGACGATGACGGCCGGCGGGCGGACCTCCTGCGCGCGCACCGTCTCGCCGACCGTGGCCAAGGTGGCGTCCACGCGGCGCTGTGTCGCGGTGGTGCCTTCCTGGACGACGGCGACCGGGGTGTCGGCGGGACGGCCGTGCCGGACCAGGGCCTCGGCGATCAGGCCGATCTTGTCGACGCCCATCAGGATGACGAGGGTGCCGGTCAGCTTGGCGAGCGAGGCCCAGTCCACGAGGGAGCGCGGGTCGTCGGGGCCGACGTGACCGCTGACGACGGTGAACTCGTGCGCGACGCCCCGGTGGGTGACCGGGATGCCGGCCGCGCCGGGCACCGAGATGGAGCTGGAGATGCCCGGGACGACGGTGCAGGGGATGCCGGCCTCCGCGAGGGCCTGGAGCTCCTCCATGCCGCGGCCGAAGACGTACGGGTCCCCGCCCTTGAGCCGGACCACGGCCTTGCCGGCCTTGGCGTGCTCGATCAGGGCGTTGTTGATGGCCTCCTGGGCCATGAAACGGCCGTACGGGATCTTCGCCGCGTCGATCACCTCGACGTGGGGCGGGAGTTCGTCGAGGAGGTCGCGCGGGCCGAGCCGGTCGGCGATGACCACGTCCGCCTCGGCGAGCAGGCGCCGGCCGCGCACGGTGATCAGGTCGGGGTCGCCGGGGCCGCCGCCGACCAGGGCCACGCCCGGGGTGTGGCCGCGCCGACGGGCGGAGACGAGGGAGCCGTCCCGCAGCCCCTCCACCACGGCGTCGCGGACGGCGGCGGAGCGGCGCGGGTCGTTGCCGGTCAGCACGGCCACGGTGACGCCGTCGACGCGGCCGGTTGCGGGCGTCCAGGCGGTGGCGGCGGAGGCGTCGTCGGCGCGCACGCACCACACCCGCTCGCGCTCGGCCTCGGCGGAGGCCCGGTCGTTGGCCTCGCGGTTCTGGGTGGCGATCAGCGCGTACCAGGCACCGGCCAGGTCGCCGTCCTCGTAGCGGCGGCGCTCCCAGCGGATCTCCCCGGTCTCGGCCATGGCGTCCACGGAGGGGGTGGCCGAGGGCGAGACGAGCAGGACGTCGGCCCCGGCCGCGATCAGCGCGGGCAGCCGGCGCTGGGCGACCTGGCCGCCGCCGATGACGACGACGCGGCGGCCGGCGAGGCGCAGACCGACGGGGTACGCGGGGTGTTCGGCCATGGCGGTGCGGCTCCTGATACGGCGGTGTGTCTACGGCCGCTGCTGCGCTGGAGCGGCTGGTCCGGGGTGACGTGCGGTTTTCGGGTGTGCGGGTCCACGATACGACCCGGCGGTCGCACCGCTGCGAGGGCAGGCGCTCTGCTGTCCGCGCCCGCTCTCGCGGCGGTGGCCCGCGGCTACTTCTCGGTGACTCCGGCCGAGTCGAAGGTGGCGACCTCGTGCATGGCGCGGGCCGCGCTCTGCACCAGCGGGAGGGCCAGGAGGGCGCCCGTGCCCTCGCCGAGCCGGAGGTCGAGGTCGACCAGGGGGCGCAGGCCGAGCTTGTTCAGGGCCGCGACGTGGCCCGGCTCGGCGCTGCGGTGGCCCGCGATGCACGCCGACAGGGACTCGGGGGCGATGGCCCGGGCGACGAGGGCGGCCGCGCCCGCGCTGACGCCGTCCAGGATCACCGGTGTGCGCAGGGAGGCGCCGCCGAGCAGGAGGCCCACGATCGCCGCGTGCTCCAGGCCGCCGATGGCCGCGAGGACGCCGATCGGGTCGGCCGGGTCCGGCTGGTGGAGTTCCAGGGCGCGGCGGACCACCTCGACCTTGCGGGCGTGCGTCTCGTCGTTGATGCCGGTGCCCCGGCCGGTGACCTCGGCCGGGTCCACTCCGGTGAACACCGAGATCAACGCGGCCGAGACCGTGGTGTTCGCGATGCCCATCTCGCCCGTGAGCAGGGCCTTGTTGCCCGCCGCGACCAGGTCGCGGGCGGTTTCGATGCCCACTTCGATGGCCTGGACCGCTTCCTCCCGGGTCATCGCCGGACCGGTCGAGAGGTCGGCCGTGCCGGGGCGGACCTTGCGCGGAAGCAGGCCGGGCGTGGCCGGGAGGTCACCGGCGACGCCGACGTCGATCACGCAGACCTCGGCGCCCACCTGGTTGGCGAAGGCGTTGCAGACGGCTCCGCCGCCCAGGAAGTTGGCCACCATCTGGGTGGTGACCTCCTGGGGCCAGGGGGTCACGCCCTGGGCGTGCACCCCGTGGTCACCGGCGAAGATCGCGACGGCGGCCGGCTCGGGGATCGGCGGCGGGCAGACCCGGGACAGGCCCGCCAGCTGGGCGGAGATGATCTCCAGCATGCCGAGCGCGCCGGCCGGCTTCGTCATCCGCTTCTGCCGCTCCCAGGCCTCGCCGAGCGCCTTCGCGTCGAGCGGGCGGATGCCGGCGACCGTCTCGGAGAGCAGGTCGTGCGGTTCCTCGCCGGGCAGCGCGCGGCGCCCGTACGTCTCCTCGTGGACGACCCAGGCCAGCGGCCGGCGCTGGGACCAGCCGGCCTGCGCCAGCTCGGGTTCGTCCGGGAACTCGTCGACGTACCCGACGCACAGGTACGCGACGACTTCGAGGTGCTCGGGCAGTCCGAGCTCGCGCACCATCTCGCGCTCGTCGAAGAAGCTGACCCAGCCGACACCGATGCCTTCGGCGCGCGCGGCGAGCCAGAGGTTCTCGACGGCGAGGGCCGAGGAGTACGGGGCCATCTGCGGCTGGGTGTGCCGGCCGAGGGTGTGCCGGCCGCCGCGGGTGGGGTCGGCGGTGACGACGATGTTCACCGGGGTGTCGAGGATGGCCTCGATCTTGAGTTCCTTGAACTGCTTCGCCCGGCCCTTGGGCAGCGACTTCGCGTAGGCCTCGCGCTGGCGCTGGGCGAGTTCGTGCATGGTCCGGCGGGTCTCGGCCGAACGGATGACGACGAAGTCCCAGGGCTGGGAGTGGCCGACGCTGGGCGCGGTGTGCGCGGCTTCGAGGACGCGCAGCAGGACGTCGTGCGGGATCGGGTCGGGGCGGAAGCCCTTGCGGATGTCGCGGCGCTCGCGCATGACGCGCTGGATGGCCTCGCGGTCGGCTTCGGCGTAGGCGGGGGCCGGTTCGCCGGGGGCGGAGGCGGGGGCGGGTGCGAGGAACTCGGGGGCCTCGGCGGCTTCGGCCTCGGCTTCTGCGGGGGCTTCGTCCACGGCCGGGAGGGGCTCGGCGGGCGCCGCCGCGGTGGGCTGCGGTACCTGGGCGGCGGCGGGTTCCGCGGGCGCGGCCTCGGCGGCGAGCGGCTCCGGCTGGGCCGGGGCGGCAGCGGCTTCCCCAGCGACGGGTGCCTCGGTGACGGGTGCCTCGGTGACGGGTGCCTCGGTGACGGGTGCCTCGGTGACCGGTGCCTCGGCGGGCTGCGGGGCGACCGGCACGGCCTCGGGCTCCACGGCGGCCACCGGGACCGGGGCGGGCTCCGGCTGCGGCTCGGGCTGCGGGACGGCCTCCACCTGCGCGGGCTCGACGGCCGCGACGGGCTCCGCCTCGGCGGCGACGGGCGCGGGTTCGGTGACCGCTACGGGCTCGGGCACGGCGACGGGCTCGGGCACGGCTACGGGCACGGCGGGCGGCTCCGGCGCGGCCTCGGGTTCCACCGCGGCGGCCGGCTCCGCGACCGGCTCCGGGGCGGCCTCCGCGACCGGCTCGGGGGCGGGCTCCGCGACCGGCTCCGGGGCGGGCTCGACCGGCTGCGGCTGCGGCTCCGGTTCGACGACGGGCACGGGCGCCGGGGCGGCGGCCTCGGCCACCGGCTCCGCCGCCCACGGGGTCCCGGCCTGCGGCGGCGCCTCGGCCGGCTGCGGCTGCGGCGGGGCCGGTACGGCGGCGGCCTCGGCGGCCTCCTCCGGCTGCTGCGGGACGTCAAGGTACTCCGGGCCCGTGGTGGGCGGCCCGGACCTGCGCACGGGGATCGGCGTCACCGGCGCGGTGGCCGGGCCCCGGTCCGCGAGCGACCGTACGACTCCCCCGGCCTCCGGTACGGCCGGCCCCATGTGCAGCGGGCGCCGGGCCGTGGCGGCGGGGGCCACCGGCGCGGCGGCCGGCGGCGGGACCACGAGGCCGCCGAGGTCGAGCGCCCCGGAGTCCCGGCCGCCCGTCTCGTGCGCGCCGGCGCTGTACCCGGGCTCGGGCTGGGCGGCCTCGGGGAAGCCCGGCTGCGGGGGCGCGGGGTAACCGGCGTCGGGGTAACCGGGGTAGCCGCTGCCCGCGGCCGCGCCCTCGGCGTACGAGGGCTCGGTGTAGCCGCCGGTGTGCTCGGTGTAGAGCGGCTGCGGGTACTCGGGGTACGCCTGCGACGGCTCGACGGGGAAGGCGGGGGCCGGCGGGACGGGCTGCGGGTCGCTCCACGCGCCCTGGCCGCTCGGCATGAGCAGGAGTTCCTCGTCCTCGGCCTCGGTGGAGTCGTCCACCAGGTCCTGGAAGGCGTAGCCCGCGGGGGCCTGCGGGGGGACGGGGGGAAGGGGCGCGCCCTGAGCGGGGATGCCCTGCTGATCCACCATGCCCGCGTTGTCCGGGTGACCCTCGCCCGGGACCTGGCCGGTGTCAGTCATGCGTACCCCTCGCCCATCGGTGTTGCCTCTTCGATCGCCCGGTCGCCCACTGGGCCGCCGCGCGGAGTTGCCGTGCGGGGTTGCCGTGAGCCGCGTTCGCCTCAGGTGCGCCTGCACAACAACTACTGAGCATTGTCGCGCTCGTCAGCCGCCGTGTGGGCCATAAAGCTGCACGGTCCGCTGTGGACTGCGCCACGTCCCGCGTCCTGCCAGGGCAGTACGACGATCGGTCAGCCTACCCCGGGGGCGGCGTCGGGTCCCGTCCGGGCGGTCCGGGGCCGTTCGGCTGCCAGCAGGAACACGACGGAACGGTCCTGTTCGTCCCAGGTGCGCGTGTCGAGTCCGACGGACTGGAGCAGCGCGCACTCGACGGCGTACCCGTGTTCGGTGAGCACGCGGCCGATGGCCTCGGCCTCGTCGCGGGTGGAGGCGTGGCTGACGATCCGTTCGGGCCGGCGGTCGGCGACGGCCGAGACCACCGGGGCTCCCCCGCCGCCGACGCGCACGACGTCGGGTTCGGGCAGGTCTTCGAGTACGACGGGGGCGCGGCCGGCAACGACCTGGACCTGAACTCCACGCGTACGGGCGAGGGCGGTTACGCGTTCGCAGGCGCCCGGGTCGGCTTCGACGGCGATGACGGCGGCGCCGAACGCGGCGGCGTCCACGGCGAGTGCGCCGGAGCCGGCGCCGATGTCCCAGACCAGGTCGCCGGGGCGCGGGCCGAGTCGGGCGAGCTGGGCGGCGCGCAGCGGGGCCGACTCGCCTTCGCCGGTGCCGGGCCGGGGCCGGGCCCAGCCGCGTTCGGCGGTGCGGGCGGGGTTCTGGCCGAGCAGCCAGGCCGGTTCGGCGGCGGCGGGGGCCTGGCCGCCGATGACGATGACCACGTTGGGGTCGCGCCAGGCGTGGTCGGCCGCCTTGTCGGAGGTGAGGACGGTGACCCGTTCCCGGGTGGTGCCCAGTTCCTCGCAGATCACGAAGGTGCGGTGGACCGGGCCGAGCAGCAGGGCGAGTTCGGCGGGGCCGGCACCGGGCGAGGTGAGGACGGCGACCTTGGCGTGGGCGCGGCAGACGTTGACGGCCCGGCGCAGGGTCCGCGGGTGGGCGACGACCACCTGGGCGTCGTCCCACGGCATCCCGGCGCGGGCGAAGGCGGCGGCGACGGAGGAGACGGCGGGGACCACCTCGACTTCGAGGCCGTACTCGGGGGCGCGCAGGGTGCGTACGACTCCGAAGAAGCCGGGGTCGCCGTCGGCGAACACGACGGCGGTGCCGCGGTGGCCGGCGATCCGGCGGGCGGCGAGGCCGAGGCTGCCGAGGCGGATGCGTTCGGCGGTGGGCGGGACCTCGGGCAGTGCGAGGTGGTGGGCGGCGCCGGCCACCAAGGTGGCGGCCGAGAGCGCGGACCGGGCGGCCGCGGTCAGCGCGGAGCCGTCCCAGCCGATCACCGTGACCCGGTCGGCCATCGTCGTCAGTCTCCTGGGGTGGGGGCAGGCGAAGCTTCGTCGGGTGGGGCGGGCACGGTGAGACTACCTGGTCGGGTCAGTTCCGGTCGGCGCCGACGGTGTGGCCGCTCACGTCGGCCCGCTCCCGGAACTCGTAGCGCTCCCCGTAGCCGGGGTACTCGTCGTAGCCCTCGGTGTCGTCGAGGTCTTCGGGCACGAGGCCCCACACGATGAGGTCGCTGCGGGTCTCGGTCCAGCTGCCGTCCGCCGTCTGGGTGCGCACTATGCACGCGTTGCGCAGGACGCCCTCGCTGATGCAGCCGATCTTCTGGGCCACTTGCTGGGAAGCGGTGTTGTCGGCGGCGGTGCGCAGTTCGAGGCGCTCGAAGCGGCGGTCGCTGAAGAGCCACTGGGCGACCGCGCGGACGGACTCGCTGGCGTAGCCCTCACCGCGGGCCCAGGGGGCGGTGAGGTAGCCGGCCTCGGTGGTACGGGTGCGCCAGTCGGTGTTGCGCAGGTGCACGGCGCCGACGAGGCGGTGGGTGAGGAACTCGGTGACGGCGAGGACGATGCCGCGCCCCTCGGTGCGTTCGGCGTGCGAGCGCCGGGTGGCCCAGTCGTGGGCGTCGGCCCGGGTGTAGGGGTGGGGGGCGGAGGTCCACGCGATGACCTGCTCGTCGTTCATCATCTCGGCGAGCGCGGTGACGTCCTCTTCCTCGAAGGGGCGCAGCACCAGCCGGTCCGTGCTGATGGTGACGTCCGGGAAGGTGGTAGTCATGCGCAGCTCCATGCCTGAGACCGTGGTGCGACCGTGGTGCGGGAGGACCGTTCGTGCGGGTCGTAGGCCACAGCATGCAGCATCGGAGTGGTGATGTGCAGGGCCGGGCTGCCCGGATGCGGGCAGGCGCCGGCCCCGCCCGCCCGGGGGGGCCGGCGGGGCCGAATGCCCTGGCGGGTCAGGCCTTGGGGGTGCCGAAGGCCGGGGTGACCGAGCCCTGGTACTTGTCCTCGATGAACTTCTTGACCTCGTCGGAGTTCAGGAGCTTGGCGAGCTTCTGGACGCGCGGGTCGTCCTGGTTGCCGTCCTTGACCGCCAGGAAGTTGGCGTAGGGGTTGCCGTCGGCCTTCTCCAGGATCAGCGCGTCCTTGGCGGGCTCGAGCTTGGCTTCCAGCGCGTAGTTGCCGTTGATGACGGCGGCGTCCACGTCGTTCAGGGCGCGCGGGACCGTGGCGGCCTCCAGCTCCTTGAACTCCAGGCCCTTCTTGTCGGTGATGTCGGACAGCTTGGCGCCGGTGCCGACACTTTCCTTGAGGGTGATCAGGTTGTTGGCGGCGAGCAGCTGGAGCGCGCGGCCCTCGTTGGTGGTGTCGTTGGGGACGGCGATCGTCTGGCCGGCCTTGATGTCACCGACGGCCTTGACCTTCTTGGAGTAGAGGCCGAGGGGCTCCAGGTGAACGTTCACGACGGGCACGATGTGGGTGCCGTTCTTCTTGTTGAAGTCGTCGAGGTACGGCTTGTGCTGGAAGTAGTTGCCGTCGACCTGGCCCTGCTCGGTGGCGGTGTTGGGCAGGACGTAGTCGGTGAACTCCTTCACCTCCAGCTTGAGCCCTTCCTTGGCCGCCAGCTTGTCCTTGACGAAGTTCAGGATGTCGGCATGGGGGCTCGGGGAGGCCGCGATGACGAGCGGCTTGCTCTCGTCGGCCTTGCCGCCGTCGCCCTTGGCGGAGGACGGGTCCGAGGAGCTGCCGCAGGCCGTGAGGCCGAGGGCGAGCGCGGCGGAGGCGGCGGCGAAGGCGGTGAGCTTGAAGTTCTTACGCACGAAGAGTGCCTTTCATTGCGGTGCGGGTCCCGCGCGGGTCTCGCGCGGTTCTCGCGGGTGGTGGCCCAAGCACGACAAGTGCGGGCTTTCTGGGGGGTGGGAAGTCCTGGCGGTCCGGCGCCGGGTCAGGCGCTGCGGCCGCGGCGGGCGAGGACGCGTACGACGCCGTCGCCGATCAGCTGGATGACGGTGACGAGTGCGATCAGCACGACGACGGTTGCGACCATGAAGCCGGTCTCGAAGCGCTGGAAGCCGTACGTGATGGCCTTGGAGCCGAGTCCTTCGCCGCCGACCGCGCCCGCCATGGCCGAGTAGCCGACCAGGGTGATGACGGTCGTGGTGACGCCGGCGATCAGGGAGGGCAGGGCCTGCGGCAGCAGCACCTTGCCGACCAGGGTCGGCACACCGCCGCCCATGGACTCGACGGCTTCGACGAGACCGGGGTCCACCTCGCGCACGGCCGTCTCGACGAGCCGGGCGAAGAAGGGGACGGCGCCGATGGCGAGCGGGACGATCATGGCGGTGGGGCCGATGAAGGTGCCGACCACGGCGGTGGTGACGGGGATCAGGGCGATCAGCAGGATGATGAACGGCAGCGAGCGGCCGATGTTCACGACCACGCCGAGCGCCTTGTTGAGCGGCTGGTTGCGGAGCAGGCCGCCGCGGTCGGTGAGGACGAGGAGGATGCCGATGGGCAGTCCGCCGGCGACGGTGACCAGCGTCGACCACAGCACCATGTAGAGGGTGTCGTAGGTGCCCTGGGTGAGCAGGGGCTGCATTTCGGACCAGGTCACTTGGCACCGTCCTTGACGAGCTCGGCGAGCTCCGCGTCAGCGATCACGTCCACGTCCTGCTCCACGTCGGCCTGGTCTTCGACCACCTCGACCTGGAGGCCCTGCTCCCGCAGGAAGCCGACCGGGACCACGTTGTCCTCGTAGCGGCCGGGCAACTCGATGCGCATCCGGCCGATCTGCCTGCCGGCGACGGTGTCCATCGCCGCGCCCAGGATCGAGATGTCGATGTTGTACGTCCGGGCGAGCTGGGAGACGACCGGCTGGGTCGCTGCTTCACCGTGGAAGGTGACGTCGATGACCGTGCGGTCGGGGCCGGTGGCGGCGCCGCTGACGGGGAAGAGCTCACCGGCGAGTTCGGAACCGGGGGTGGCCAGCAGTTCGGAGACGGTGCCGGACTCGATGACCCGGCCGCCCTTCATCAGCGCGGCGGAGTCGCAGACGGCCTTGACCACGTCCATCTCGTGCGTGATGAGCAGCACGGTCAGGCCGAGCTGGCGGTTGAGGTCGCGCAGCAGCTGGAGGATGGAGCGCGTGGTCTCGGGGTCGAGGGCACTGGTGGCCTCGTCGGAGAGCAGCACCTTGGGGTCGCCGGCCAGGGCGCGGGCGATGCCGACGCGCTGCTTCTGGCCGCCGGAGAGCTGACCGGGGTACGCCTTGGCCTTGTCGGCGAGGCCGACGAGGTCGAGCAGTTCGGCGGCCTTGCGGGAGCGCTCGCGGCCGGAGACGCCGAGGATCTCCAGGGGCAGCTCGATGTTGCCCTGGACGGTGCGCGAGGACAGCAGGTTGAAGTGCTGGAAGACCATGCCGATG
This sequence comes from Streptomyces sp. NPDC054883, assembly GCF_053610645.1. NCBI lineage: Bacteria > Bacillati > Actinomycetota > Actinomycetes > Kitasatosporales > Streptomycetaceae > Streptomyces > Streptomyces sp. NPDC054883. The sequence goes on from NZ_JBSGYT010000016.1 coordinate 48,922, forward strand.
CGGCTGCGGGCCTGGCGCAGCTCCTTGCCGGCCCGGCGGCCGCGGCCGCCGAGCGCGGTGAGGTCGACGCCGTCGACGGTGACCGTGCCGCTGGTGGGGCGTTCCAGCAGGTTGACGCAGCGGATGAGGGAGGACTTGCCGGCGCCGCTCTGGCCGATGACTCCGTAGACCTCGCCCTCCCGTACGTGGAGGTCGACGCCGTCCAGGGCGGTGACCTCGCGGCCACGGGACTTGTAGACCTTCGTGAGGCCCGATGTGGTGATCACAGGATTTCCGTCGCTGTCGAGTGCGCGGCGCAGCGGGGTGCCGGGCACGGGGCAAACATCTGGCACGCGATACGGGTCACACCGTCACGAAGGGGTGAGGCGGACGCGTGCGCGGGGCGGGAGCGTTTCCGGGTGTCACACGGTGGTGTCCACGGGGCTCGGCCGGTCTCGCTTCGGGGCGCGAGACTGCGGGGAAGGGGCCCTCAGAAGGCGCACATTCGACACATACAACGAGCACCGGGCGTCATCGTCGCCTCGGTCGCAAGGGTGCGGCTGCTCGTCGTGGTCATGGGCTCAGTAAAGCAGACCTCTCGGCTCAGCGTTCAACGCTGTCCGCATACCGGACGCTTTTGGTTCGCATGCCGGACGGCTGCGGGGGCCGACGCAGAGCGGGCGCCGGGCCCTCCAGGGGCGCGCGCGGCGGATCTTCCGCCCCGTAATACCCTCGCTGCATGCTCGACGCCCTGACGGCCGCCCTCGGCGCGGCCGCACTCGCCCTCGCCGCCTGGTGCGGTTTCGCCGCGCTGCGGAACCAGCCGACCAAGGACTGGCACTTCATCGGCATGGCCGTGGTGACCGTCCTGGTCCTCGCCCAGCTGGTGGTCGGCCTGGTCAAGCTGGGCTCGGGCGAGAAGCCGGAGCAGGGCACGGTGCTGTTCGTGGCCTACCTGCTCGGTGCCTTCGCGGCGGTCCCGGCGGCCGGACTGCTCTCGCTCTCCGAACGCACCAAGTGGGGTTCGGTCACGGTGGCGGCGGGTGCGGTCGTCCTCGCCGTCCTCGAAGTACGCCTCTACGACATCTGGGGAACCGCCGGTGCCTGATCTGCCCGACACCGATTCCGCCGCGGCCGACACCGCCGGGGCGCCCGTGGGACGCGAGCGGCTGGTCTCCGGGCCGGGGCTGCTGCTGGTCTGGCTGTACGGGGTGATCACGGTGGGCGCGGTGTCGCGCTCGGCCTACCAGATCTCCACCGAGTTCGACCGGGCGCCGCTGCCGTACTCGCTGTCCGCGGTGGCCGCGCTCGTGTACGTCTTCATCACGTACTCGCTGGTGCGGGGCGGCGAGGGCGCCCGCAAGGCGGCGCGCTTGTGCTGCGCCGCCGAGCTGACCGGTGTGCTCGTCGTCGGGACCTGGACCCTCGTGCGGCCCGAGGCCTTCCCGGACACGACCGTGTGGTCGCAGTTCGGTATGGGCTACCTGTTCATCCCGGTGATCCTGCCGGTCACCGGGATGCTCTGGCTGCGCGCCAAACGCTGAGCCGCGGACGGTTCTGACGCGGGCTCAGGCGCTGACCGCGAAGTCGGACGCGTCCTTCGCTTCCTTCTCCAGGATGACGAGGTGCACCCCGTCGGAGGCGGTCCGGTCGCCGACCCGGACGTAGCCCGCCTTGCGGTAGAGCCGCAGGTTGGACTCGCTCTTGTGGCCGGTGTGCAGCCGGAACCGGCTGGTGCCGCTGTGGCCCGTGAGGGCCTCTTCCACCGCGCGCAGCAGCCGGGCGCCGAGCCCGTGGCCCTGGAGCCGGGGGTGGACGCACAGCTTGGCGATCTTGCCGGTGCCGTCCGCGTCGACGTTGCCGCGCACCGTGCCGACGACCTCGTCGCCGAGCCGGGCCACGAGCACGGTGTCGGTCTCGAGCTCCGACTTGAGGGAGTCGAGGGTCTGGGTGAGCGGCTGGATGCGGTAGTTGCCGTAGAGCTCGGCCTCGCGCTGGAACGCCAGGTACTGGAGCTTGAAGATCTGCTCGACGTCCTCGGCGACCGCCGCCGAAATGGTCACGCTCATACCCATGTGCGCATGCCTCCAGCTCACCTGGTAGCCCGTTGGTCTACCGCTCCATTCCCCGAAGGCGTGGAGCCGCAACCTCTGCAGCCAGCATTCTGCGCAGACATCCCAGGCAACGGGAACGCACAGGCCCCAAACTTCCTTGTGAGATACCCAACTCTCCTGCGATTTCACGGTATGTGAGGTCCCTCGGCGAAAGAAGTGCCCCTATGAGTTCCGGACAGCGTCCGGGCAACCGGGCGACGGCCGATCGAAGGACCCGCCGCTGCTCCCCGTGCAGCAGCGCGTCCTCGGGATCGGCGCCGGCGCAGCCGGGCCGGGCCCCGTAGGGCACTTCGCGCAGGGCCCGGCGGCGGGCCCGGCGGGCCTCGGCGCGCACCGCCCGGCGCAGCCAGCGGGCCCGCTCGGCGGAGGCCTCGCCCGCGGCCCCCGCCGGTCCCGGGGCGGCGGGCCCGCGTTCCAGCAGCCTGACCCAGACGGCTTGCTCCAGGTCGGCGGCGTCCACCCCGGCGGCGGGGGCCTCCGCGGCGGCCTCGGCGGAAAGCAGCGGCCCCAGCTCGTCCAGCAGGTCGGTGTCCTTCATCGCGTCCATGCCGGGCGGGACGCGGGGCCTGTGCCCGGCGGTTTCCCCGCCGGGCACAGCACACTCGTACGAGTAACTCCGCCCGGCCGTTGACGCCGGCCGTCCGGCGCTACGGCCGGGGGCGCCGGCCCGGCCGGAAGGCCTCGGCCGCCAGCAGCCCGGTGTCCGGGTTGTCGGTGAAGATGCCGTCGATGCCGAGCTCGAAGTACCTGCGGAAGGCGCCGAAGGCGTCCCCGTAGGCGGCCGGATCGGTGCCCTTGCGGTACTCGGCCGGCAGGAAGCTGTTCTCGTTGCGCGCGGTGTAGGGGTGCAGGACCAGCCGCTGCGCGTGCGCGTCGCGCACCAGGGTGGTCGGCGTGCCCAGCTTGCCGTCGGCCCCGCGCGGCACGATCAGGTCGAGGGTGGGGCCGATGCCCTGGGCGAAGCCGGCGATCCACTTGAGGCCCCCGGGTGTGACGAGGTCGGCGACGGTGCGGGGGTCCCCGGCCAGTTCGAAGTCCCAGGGGCGGGTGTTCGCCGCCCCGAGCAGCACCACGCGGGGCGCGGAGACCAGCCGGGAGAGGCGCTGGATGCTGGACGGCTCGAAGGACTGGAGGAACAGCGGCGCGTTCTTCCGGTCGCGGCCGTAACGGCGCAGCAGCTTCGCGAGGGGCTCCTCCAGGCCGAGGCCCAGTGCCCGGAAGTAACTGGGGTGCTTGGTCTCGACGTGCAGCCAGACCCGCTTGCCGCGCCGCCGGCCCTCCTGGTCGGCCCAGCGCAGCACCTCCTCGAAGGTCGGCACGTCCCAGCGGCCGTCGTAGAGCGTGTTGCGCTGGCGTACGGCCGGGATGCGTTCCTTCGCCCGCAGGGTCTTGAGCTCGGCGAGGGTGAAGTCCTCGGTGAACCAGCCGGTGACGGAGACCCCGTCGACGGACTTGGTGGTCCGCCGGGAGGCGAACGCGGGGTGGTCGGCGACGTCGGTGGTGCCGCCGATCTCGTTTTCGTGACGGCACACCAGATGGCCGTCCTTGGTGGGGACCAGGTCCTGCTCGATGACGTCGGCGCCGAGGTCGAGCGCCAGTTGGTACGAGCCCAGGGTGTGCTCGGGGCGGTAGCCGCTGGAACCGCGGTGACCGACGATCAGCGGCACCGGGAGGTCCCGGTAGCCGCCCTCGTGGCCGCCGCCCGCGGCCGCCGCGGCGGCCGGGCCCGCCGCCAGTCCGGTGATCCCGGTCCCCGCCGCGAGAACCGCGGCCCCCAGGACCGTACGCCGTGCTGCCCCACCCTGCGCCATGAGTGTCACTCCCTGTGTCTGAGGGGTCGCCCGCCCCGGAACCTCCAGGTCAGACGGCCGGACCGGCCCGCCGATGGTAGGCAGCCGGGGGTGGCGGGCAGGGGTGCCCGGGCGGAACTTGGCGCAAACACGCGTCAACAATGGGTATCCGACACGTGAACCCGATGTGCGATCAGTGATGACCCGCGAGTATCGTCCTCACCTGCACTACCACCGTGTGGTGCGAAGCCGCTTTTCGAAGCCGGAGGGCTCACGTTGTTCCGTACCGCGTTCATCAAGGCCACCGTAGGACCGGTCATGCGGCTCATGTTCCGCACCCGGGTGGAGGGCGTCGAGAACATCCCGGGCACCGGTCCGGTGATCCTCGCGGGCAATCACCTCACCTTCATCGACTCGATGATCCTGCCGCTCGTCTGCGACCGCACGGTCCACTTCATCGGCAAGGACGAGTACGTGACGGGCAAGGGCCTCAAGGGCCGGCTGATGGCGTGGTTCTTCACCGGCTCCGGCATGATCCCCGTCGACCGGGACGGCGCGAACGGCGGAGTCGCGGCCCTGATGACCGGCCGCCGCATCCTCGAAGAGGGCAAGATCTTCGGCATCTACCCGGAGGGCACCCGCTCCCCCGACGGCCGGCTCTACCGCGGCCGCACCGGCATCGCCCGCCTCACCCTGATGACGGGCGCGCCCGTGGTGCCGTTCGCGGTGATCGGCACGGACAAGCTCCAGCCCGGCGGCAAGGGCATGCCCCGCCCGGGCCGGGTCACCATCCGCTTCGGCGAGCCGATGGAGTTCTCCCGCTACGAGGGCATGGACCGCGACCGCTACGTGCTGCGCGCCGTCACCGACTCGGTGATGGCCGAGGTCATGCGGCTGTCGGGCCAGGAGTACGTGGACATGTACGCCACCAAGTTCAAGGAAGCCGCCTAGTACTACTGCCGTCGAAGTGACCGGCTGACGCCCGCCGCGGTGGTGGTGGCGAGGACCCAGCCGGTCACGATCAGCAGGTACGACAGCCACTGGTACCAGCCGCCCGGCGCGAAGGCCTCCTCCTGCCCGAAGCCGATGATCGGCAGCATCAGGTCGATGGTGTAGAAGACCGGATTGAAGTCGGGCGCCTCCCCCGGTTTGAGCGGCCGCGGATGGTGCAGGGCGTACGCGAGCGAGCCCGTCACCAGCAGCGCCAGCAGCCAGCCCGCCGCGCGCAGCGGGCGGAACCCGTAGCCGACGGTGGCGTCCTGGAGCAGTCCCCAGAGCCTGGCGTGCCTGGGCAGCGTGCTGCGGTGCCTGCGGAGCTTGGCGAGCTGGACGGTCCGGGCCGCCTCCTCGTCCCCGGCCGTCCGGCAGGCCGCGGCGAGCTGCTCGTAGGCGTACGGGAGGTACCCGGACTCCTCGCGCTCCAGCGCGGGCAGCCGCTGCTCGGCGGGCAGGTGCGGGGCCAGGGTGCGGTAGGTCAGGCCGTCCACGGCGATCCGCTCGGGCCAGCTCCGCGGCTCTATGTGGAGCATGTCGAGGGTGGACCGGCGCAGGTTCACGTTGCCCTGGATCGGCGGGCACCCGCGCAGCCACAGCTCGCCGATGGAGCAACTGGAGGCCCGCAGGGCGGTGCCGCCGGGGTTACCGAGGTCGCTGCGGGTGAGGTTGGCCTGCCCGGGGATGCGGGATCCGGTGAGGTTGACCATGCCGCGGGCGTGCAGCCGGTGGGCGCGCAGGTCGGTGCCGACGGTCAGCGTCTCGGCGTGCAGGGCTATCGCGCCGGGGGCGAGCAGGCGGGCGCCGTCGAGCTGGACCTGTCCGCCCACGGTGGCGCCGTTCAGGCGGAATTGGCCGTGGACGGTCAGGTCGTTGGCGATGATGTCGGTGCCGATCTCGGCGTGGTTGAGCTGGAGCGCGGCCTCGCCCGCCTCCGCCCCGGGGACCGGTTCGATCACGGCTCCCTGGAGGAAGATGCCGCCGACGATCCGGGCGCCCTGGAGGCGGACGGGCCCGGTGATCCGGCAGCAGGACAGCCGCAGGACCACCTCGACGCGCACGGTGGCGGCGGTCAGGCCGGGCAGCGTCGAGTAGCCGAGGACGAGCGCCTTCAACTGGGCTCCGTACAGGAGCGGTTTGCGCTCGAACCAGCAGTCCCGCAGCCGGATCGGGTGGTCGACGACGGCGTACCTGAGGTCGAGTTTGCCGATGATCCGGGCGCCCTTGACCTTGAGCCCGGCGACCTGGCCCGCCTCGGCCGGACCGGCGCCGAGCAGGAGGGCCCGGAGCACCTCGGCGCGGACGGTGCGCTCCGGCCCCCACCCGGCCCCGTCGACGGAGCTGTCCCCGGGTTCTTCGCGGAAGTCGACGCCCGCGCCGCGCGGGAAGGCGTCCCACACGCGGCGTTCGGCGGGCGTCAGGCCGTTGATCTCGATCTCCACCGCCGGATGGTGTCCGGTGGGTGGACGGAGTGTCAACTCTGGCCGGAACGGGCCGTCTTGGTGTGGCTCAGTGCTCGACGCCGTCCTGGAGCTCCTGGCCGCGCAGCAGGAACCAGGCGGCCGCGGCGGTGGCCAGCAGGACTGCCGCGCCGACGCCGGAGGCGAACCGCAGCCCGTCCACGAAGGCGTCCTGGGCCGCGCTGACCATCGCCTGGGCGGTCTCCGGGTCCAGCGGCCGGCCCGCCTCGACGGCGCCGCCCAGCGATTCGTGCGCCGCGCCGGCGACCGGCGCGGGGACCGAGTCCGGGGCGGCGAAGCTCTGGTAGACGCCGGTCACGATGGACCCGAGCAGGGCGATGCCGAGCGCGGCGCCCAGCTCGTAGGCGGTCTCGGACACCGCCGACGCCGAACCGGCCTGCTCCTTGGGCACGCTGGAGAGGATCACGTCGGCGGTGACGGTGAAGGAGAAACCGGCGCCGAGTCCGACGACGAGCAGGGCCGCGCCGAGCAGGGGGTAGCCGCTCTCCTTGTGGAGCAGCGTGAGCGCGCCCAGGGCCAGGCCGATGGCGGCGAGGCCGCCGCTGACGATCACCCGGACCGAGTACCTGCGGGCGTAGCGGCCGGCGAGCAGTCCGGTGGCCACGGCGCCGATGGCGGCGGGCAGTTCGGCCAGACCGGCCTCCAGCGGGTCGCGTCCCTGGACGAGCTGGAGGAACTGGGAGAGGAAGAAGACGAGTCCGGACAGCCCGAACACGGTGAGCAGGTCGGCGAGGACCGCGCCGGAGAAGCCCCGGTGCTTGAACAGCCGCATGTCGAGCAGCGGCGCGCTCAGCGCGAACTGGCGCCGGACGAAGGCGTACAGGGCGCCGGCGCCGAGAACGGCGGCGGTGGCGACCTCCCAGGTGAGGCCGTGGGTGGCGGCTTCCTTGACGGCGTAGACCACACCGATGACGCCGACGAGCGAGAGGCCGACGCTGGGCAGGTCCCAGGGACCGGCGACGGGGTTCTTCGACTCCGGCAGCAGCTTGATGCCGACGATGACCAGCACGGCCATCACGGGCAGGTTGATGAGGAAGACCGAACCCCAGTAGAAGTGCTGGAGCAGCGCTCCGCCGACGACGGGCCCGACGGCGGCGCCCGCCGATGCGGTGGCGCCCCAGATGCCGATGGCCAGGCTGCGCTCGCGCGGGTCGTGGAAGATGTTGCGGATCAGCGCGAGGGTGGACGGCATCAGGGTCGCGCCGGCCACGCCGAGCAGCGCCCGGGCGGCGATCATCATCTCGGGGCTGGTCGCGCAGGCGTTCAGCACGGAGACGGCGCCGAAGGCGGTGGCGCCTATGAGGAGCAGCTTCTTGCGGCCGATCCGGTCGCCGAGCGAGCCCATGGAGACGAGCAGACCGGCGATGACGAAGGAGTAGATGTCGCCGATCCACAGCAGCTGGGTGCCGGACGGCTTGAGGTCCTCGCTGAGGGACGGGGTGGCGAGGCCGAGTACGGTGGCGTCGACCGCGACCAGCAGGACGGCCAGGACGAGCACGGAGAGCGCGAGCCACCGGCCGCCGCTCTTCGCCTCCGTCCCCTTCTGCCGTGTGAGCTGTTCGGTACGGGTCATTTCTCCACACTCCGTCGTGCGCCACCGAGCAACAGCTCGATGATCATGTACTGGAAGTCCTTGGCCGCGACCCGGCCGTCCATGACGGCCCAGGCGCAGGTGCCGATGAGGCCGTAGAGGGCCTCGGTGAGCCAGGCGGGGCTCAGGTCGATCCGGATCGTGCCCTCGTCCTGGCCGCGCCGGAACAGGGCGCTGACGCGGGCGTCGAGCCGGGACCACCCCTCGTGGACCTGATCGCCCTCGAAGAGCTGGTTCTCGGTGACGAGGAAGGCCAGCAGCTGGGCATTGGGTTCGGTCTCCCCGACGAGGCGCCTGAGCGCCTCGACGGCCGTGCCCTCGCCGAGGCGGGCGTTGTCGAACGCCACCTCGAACTCGCGGATGCCCATTTCCTCCAGGGCCCGTACGAGGGCGTCGCGCCCGGCGAAGTGCCGGTGGAGGGTTGCACGGCCGATGCCGGCGGCGCGGGCGACCTCGTCCATCGTCGCGGTCGATTTCCGGGAAAGCAGGGCGGCCGCGTCGCGGAGCACCTGGTCACGATTCATGGCCATGAGACAACGATACACCAAATGAGACATTGATGTCTCACGGAACGAGAAACGGGCTGCCGTGGCGGCACCCCTGAAAATCCTGCCGAGATGGAACCGCTGAAGCCCCTGCCGTTGATCGATGTCGACGGACCGCTGAACCCCTGCGCGGCCAAGCCGCAGCTCCGCCCGGAGGGCTACACCACCCACCGGATGCGCCCGACGGGTTGGACGGAGGCCGAGAGCCGCAAGCCGCTGCGGGTGTGGCTGAACCACGGTCACGGGGCGGAGCTGCTCGCGCTGGCCGACGCGTACGAGCTGGTCTGGGCGACGACCTGGAAGGACGAGGCCAACGACTGGATCGGGCCGCGGCTGGGGCTGCCCCGGCTGCCGTTCGTCGACTGGCCGCAGATGCACGGGCGGGCGCCGCTCGGCACCTTCTGGAAGACGCAGTACGTCCTGGAGTACGCCGGCCGCCGGCCCTTCGCGTGGATCGACGACGACATCACGGCCCTGGACCGGGAGTACGTCGGCCGGCGCCACCCCGCGCGGACGCTGCTGATGCGGATAGACGGGCGGGCCGGGCTGGACCGGGCGGACTTCGACGCGCTCGCGGCCTGGGCGGCGTAGCCGACGGGAGGGCGGTCGGAGCGGGTGCTCCGACCGCCCTCCCGGGGGTGACGCGGTTACTGCTTGTGCGCGGCCCAGGCGTGCTGGATGACCAGGTCCGCCTTGAGCTCGGTCAGCTGGGTGGCCACCGCCGACGGCGCGGTGCCGCCGCGGCCGTTGCGGGAGGCGAGGGCGCCCTTGACGTTGAGGACCGAACGGACCTCCGGCGTCAGGTGCTCCGAGATCTTCGAGAACTGCTCGTCCGTGAGCCCGTCCAGCTCGATGCCGAGCGCCTCGCACTCCTTGACGCACTCGCCGGCCACCTCGTGCGCGACCCGGAACGGCACGCCCTGCTTGACCAGCCATTCCGCGATGTCCGTCGCGAGCGAGAAGCCCGCCGGGGCCAGCTCCTCCATCCGCTCGCGGTTGACCGTGAGCGTCGCCATCATGCCGGTGAAGGCGGGCAGCAGGACCTCGAGGGTGTCGCAGGAGTCGAACACCGGCTCCTTGTCCTCCTGGAGGTCGCGGTTGTACGCGAGCGGGAGCGCCTTGAGGGTGGCCAGCAGGCCGGTCAGGTTGCCGATGAGGCGGCCGGACTTGCCGCGCGCCAGCTCCGCGATGTCCGGGTTCTTCTTCTGCGGCATGATCGACGACCCGGTGGAGAAGGCGTCGTGCAGCGTCACGAAGGAGAACTCCTTCGTGTTCCAGATGATGATCTCCTCCGCGATCCGGGACAGGTTGATCCCGGTCATCGCGGTGATGAAGGCGAACTCGGCGACGAAGTCGCGGGAGGCCGTGCCGTCGATGGAGTTGCCGACCGAACCGCGCTCGAAGCCCAGGTCCGCGGCGACCGCCTCCGGGTCCAGGCCCAGCGAGGAGCCGGCCAGGGCCCCGGAGCCGTACGGGGAGACCGCGGTGCGGGTGTCCCACTGGCGCAGCCGCTCCGCGTCCCGGGACAGGGACTGCACGTGGGCCAGTACGTGGTGGGCGAACAGCACCGGCTGGGCGTGCTGGAGGTGCGTGCGGCCCGGCATGGCCACGTCGGCGTGCGCCTCGGCGAGCCCGACCAGCGCGTCCTGGAGGTCGGCGAGCAGGCCGCCGATGATCCGCGCGTGGTCGCGCAGGTACATCCGGAAGAGGGTGGCCACCTGGTCGTTGCGGGACCGGCCGGCCCGCAGCTTGCCGCCGAGGTCGGCGCCGAGCCGCTCCAGCAGGCCGCGCTCCAGGGCGGTGTGCACGTCCTCGTCGGCGATGGTGCCGGTGAAGGAGCCGTCGGCGACATCGGCTTCGAGCCGGTCCAGGCCGGCGATCATGCGGTCGAGCTCGTCGGCGGTGAGCAGGCCCGCTTTGGCGAGCACCCGCGCGTGGGCGCGGGAGCCGGCGATGTCGTACGGCGCGAGGCGCCAGTCGAAGTGGACGGACGCGGACAGCTTGGCCAGGGCCTCGGCCGGACCGTCGGCGAACCGGCCGCCCCAGAGCCGGACGTCACCGTTGTTGCTGCTCACAGCTACTGCTCCTCAAGAGTGGGGGTACGACCGGCTGCCTGTCGCGGAGGTAACGGGGAGCCGGCCTTCGTACTGCGTGGAACGACTCGGCTCAGCCGAGGTCGCGGCGCGCGGCGATCTTCGACGACAGGCCGAAGATCTCGATGAAGCCCTGGGCCTTCGACTGGTCGAAGGTGTCGCCCGAGTCGTAGGTCGCCAGGTTGAAGTCGTACAGCGACTCGTCCGACTTGCGGCCGGTGACGACGGCCCGGCCGCCGTGCAGCGTCATCCGGATGGCACCGGTGACGTGCTGGTTGGCCTCGTTGATGAAGCCGTCCAGGGCGCGCTTGAGCGGGGAGAACCACAGGCCGTCGTAGACCAGCTCGCCCCAGCGCTGCTCGACCTGCCGCTTGTAGCGGGCCAGCTCGCGTTCGACGGTGACGTTCTCCAGCTCCTGATGGGCGGTGATCAGGGCGATCGCGCCCGGAGCCTCGTACACCTCACGGGACTTGATGCCGACGAGGCGGTCCTCGACCATGTCGATCCGGCCGATGCCCTGGGCGCCCGCGCGCTGGTTGAGCTGCTGGACGGCCTGGAGCACGGTGACGGGCCTGCCGTCGATGGCGACCGGGACGCCCTCCTTGAAGGAGATGACGACCTCGTCGGCCTCGCGCGGGGTCGCCGGGTTCGCGGTGTACTCGTAGATGTCCTCGATCGGGGCGTTCCAGATGTCCTCCAGGAACCCCGTCTCGACGGCGCGCCCGAAGACGTTCTGGTCGATGGAGTACGGGGACTTCCTGGTGGTCGCGATCGGGAGGTCCTTCTGCTCGCAGAAGGCGATGGCCCTGTCGCGCGTCATGGCGTAGTCGCGGACCGGGGCGATGCACTTGAGGCCGGGGCCGAGGGCGGCGATGCCGGCCTCGAAGCGGACCTGGTCGTTGCCCTTGCCGGTGCAGCCGTGGGCGACGGTCGTCGCGCCGTGCTTCTCGGCCGCGGCGACGAGGTGCTTGACGATCGCGGGCCGGGAGAGCGCCGAGACGAGCGGGTAGCGGTCCATGTAGAGGGCGTTCGCCTTGATCGCCGGGAGGCAGTACTCGTCGGCGAACTCGTCCTTGGCGTCCGCCACCTCGGCCTCGACGGCGCCGCAGGCGAGCGCGCGCTTGCGGATGACGTCGAGGTCCTCGCCGCCCTGGCCGACGTCCACGGCGACGGCGATGACCTCGGCCCCCGTCTCCTCGGCGATCCAGCCGATGGCGACGGAGGTGTCAAGGCCGCCCGAATAGGCGAGTACGACGCGCTCGGTCACGGGTTTCTCCTCACGGTGCGATCGGCGTTAGGCATAACTATGCACTGCTCCGTATGTTTCGTCAATCAATCCCGTCTGCGCCGCGGCACGGGCGGCCGGGGCCCGGTGGGTGAGGGACCGGCCTGTCTGCGGTGTGCGGCGTGGTGGTGGACGTAGCGTCTGGGGCGTGCTGCGTACCGCTCTCCTCGCCGGCTCGCTGGTGGCCGCCTGCCTGCTGCCCCACCGCCCGGAGCCGTTGCCCGCCCGCCTCGCCGACACCGGCGGGGGCAGTCAGCTCGTCGTCGCCGTCGCGCCCTCGGCGGACTCCACCGCCGGGTGGCTGTCCTGGTGGGACCGGCGCGCGGGCCGGTGGTACGAGGAGGGGCGGGCGCCCGCGCGGTTCGGGGCGAACGGGCTGGCCGAGGGCGCCAGCCGGGTCCAGGGGACGAACACCACCCCGGCCGGGCTGTACGACCTCCCGTACGCCTTCGGTCTCGCGCACGCCCCGGTGGGAACGGAGTACCCCTACCGCCGGGTGTCGGACCGCTCCTGGTGGTGCCAGGACAACGCCTCGGGCAGCTACAACCGCTGGGTGGAGCCGCTGCCGGCCGACTGCGCACCCGGCGAGGCGGAACACCTGGCCGGGTACGGGCAGCAGTACGCGCACGCCCTGGTCATCGGCTTCAACTACGACCGGCCGGTACGCGGCCGCGGCGCGGGCATCTTCCTGCACGTCAACGGCAAGGGCGCGACGGCCGGTTGCGTGTCCGTCCCGGAACGGGCCATGCGGGCGGTCCTGCGCTGGGCGAACCCGCGCAGGCACCCGCACATCGTGGTCGGCACGGAGGCCGGGCCGCTGGCCCTGACGCGCTACTAGGGTCAGCCTTCCTTCTGCGCCAGCCGCAGCAGGTGGTCCGCGAGGGCCTGGCCGCCCGCCGGGTCCCGGCTGATCAGCATCAGGGTGTCGTCGCCGGCGATGGTGCCGAGGATCGACCGGAGTTCCGCCTGGTCGATCGCCGAGGCCAGGAACTGGGCCGCGCCCGGCGGGGTGCGCAGGACCACGAGGTTCGCGGAGGCCTCCGCCGAGATCAGCAGCTCCCCGGAAAGGCGCCGCATGCGCTCCTCCTTCGCCGACTCGCCCAGCGGGGCCTGCGGGGTGCGGAAGCCGCCCTCGCTGGGAACCGCGTAGATCAGCTCGCCACCCGTGTTGCGGATCTTCACCGCGCCCAGCTCGTCGAGGTCGCGGGAGAGCGTCGCCTGGGTGACGCTCAGCCCGTCGTCGGCGAGCAGTTTGGCCAGCTGGCTCTGCGAGCGGACCGGCTGCCGGTTGAGGATGTCCACGATCCGGCGGTGGCGGGCGGTGCGCGTCTGCGGGACGGACGGGCCGCCCCCGGACTCCGTCTGGGGGGAACCCCAGGGCTCTTGTTCCTGCGCCTGACTCATCGTCGTCTCATTCCCCGGTTCGTCCGTCCCCGTTGGCCTCGTCGGACGCGGCCTGGGCCGCGTCGAGCACGCCGGGCAGCGCCCGGACGAACGCGTCCGCCTCGGCCTCGGTCAGTACGAACGGCGGCATGAGCCGTACGACGTCGGGGGCGGGCGCGTTGACCAGGAAGCCGGCGTCCTGAGCCGCCTGCTGCACCAGCGGTGCGAGCGGCCCGGTCAGCACGATACCCAGCAAAAGGCCTGCCCCACGGACATGGGAGACCAGCTCGTGCCCGGTGCCCTCGATTCCGGAGCGCAGCCGCTCCCCCCGCGCCTTGACCCGCTCCAGCAGTCCGTCGGCGGCGATGGTGTCGATCACGGCGAGTCCGGCTGCGCAGGCGACCGGGTTGCCGCCGAAAGTGGTGCCGTGCTGTCCGGGCCGGAGCAGGTCGGCGGCCGGGCCGAAGGCGGCGACCGCGCCGATCGGCAGCCCGCCGCCCAGCCCCTTCGCGAGCGTGACCAGGTCGGGCTCCACGCCCTCGTGGGCCTGGTGCTCGAACCACTGGCCGCAGCGCCCGATGCCGGTCTGCACCTCGTCGAGGACGAGCAGGGTCCCGGTGGCCCGGGTGATCGCGCGGGCGGCCGTCAGGTAGCCGGCCGGGGGTACGACGACGCCGTTCTCGCCCTGGATCGGCTCGATCACCACGAGCGCGGTCTCCTCGGTGACGGCGGCCCGCAGGGCCTCCACGTCGCCGTAGGGGACGTGGGTGACGTCGCCGGGCAGCGGCAGGAACGGGTCCTGCTTCTTGGGCTGGCCGGTGAGCGCGAGCGCACCCATGGTCCGCCCGTGGAAGCCGCCGTCGGCGGCCACCATGTGGCTGCGCCCGGTCAGCCGGCCGATCTTGAACGCGGCCTCGACGGCCTCGGCGCCGGAGTTGCAGAAGAAAACGCGGCCGGGGCGGCCGAAGAGCTGGAGCAGCCGCTCGCCGAGCGCGAGCACCGGTTCGGAGGCGTACAGGTTGGAGACGTGGCCGAGGGTGGAGACCTGCTCAGTCACCGCCGCGACGACCGCCGGGTGCGCGTGTCCGAGGGCGTTGACGGCGATCCCGCCGACGAAATCGGTGTACTGCTTGCCGTCCGCGTCCCAGACCTGTGCGCCTTCGCCGCGTACGAGGGCCAGTGCCGGGGTGCCGTAGTTGTCGGTCAGCGCTCCCCGCCAGCGGGCCGCGTAGTGCTCGTTGCCGGTCGTGCCGGTCATTCGGGTTCCCCTCCCTGTGCGTCGGGCACGACCATGGTGCCGATGCCCTCGTCCGTGAAGATCTCCAGCAGGATCGAGTGCGGGACCCGCCCGTCGATCACGCGCGCGGTGCTCACCCCGCCGCGGACGGCGTGCAGGCAGCCCTCCATCTTGGGCACCATGCCGCTCGACAGCTCGGGCAGCAGCTTCTCCAGCTGGCTCACCGTCAGCCGGCTGATGACCTCGTCGCTGTCGGGCCAGTCCGCGTACAGGCCCTCGACGTCGGTGAGGACCATCAGCGTCTCGGCACCGAGCGCCGCGGCGAGCGCGGCGGCCGCCGTGTCGGCGTTGACGTTGTACACGTGGTGGTCGTCGGCGCTGCGCGCGATGGAGGAGATGACCGGGATCCGGCCGTCCGCCAGCAGGGCCTCGATCGCGCCGGTGTCGATGGCGGTGATCTCGCCGACCCGCCCGATGTCGACGCGTTCGCCGTCGATCTGCGGGCTGTGCTTGGTGGCGGTGATGGTGTGGGCGTCCTCGCCGGTCATGCCGACGGCGAGCGGCCCGTGCTGGTTGAGCAGCCCCACCAGCTCGCGCTGGACCTGACCCGCCAGCACCATCCGTACGACGTCCATCGCCTCGGGCGTGGTGACGCGCAGGCCCGCCTTGAACTCGCTGACCAGGCCCTGTTTGTCGAGCTGGGCGTTGATCTGGGGGCCACCGCCGTGCACCACGACGGGCTTCAGGCCGGCCTGGCGCAGGAAGACGACGTCCTGCGCGAAGGCCGCCTTCAGGTCCTCGTCGATCATGGCGTTGCCGCCGAACTTGATGACGACGACCTTGCCGTTGTGCCGGGTGAGCCAGGGCAGCGCCTCGATGAGGATCTGCGCCTTGGGCAGCGCGGTGTGCTTGCGCGCGGTTCCGGCGCCGGGCTGTCCGGCCTTGTCGCCGCTCATGAGCTGTACGCGCTGTTCTCGTGGACGTACTCGGCGGTCAGGTCGTTGGCCCAGATGACCGCGGCATCGGAACCGGTGGCCAGGTCGGCGGTGATGCGGACCTCGCGGTCCTTCATCGAGACCAGGTCGCGGTCCTCGCCGACGCTGCCGTTCCTGCAGACCCAGACGCCGTTGATGGCGACGTTCAGCCGGTCGGGGTCGAAGGAGGCCTTCGTGGTGCCGATCGCGGAGAGCACCCGGCCCCAGTTGGGGTCCTCGCCGTGGATGGCGCACTTGAGGAGGTTGTTGCGGGCGATGGACCGGCCGACCTCGACCGCGTCGTCCTCGTTCGCCGCGCCGATGACCTCGATGCGGATGTCCTTGCTCGCGCCTTCGGCGTCGCCGATCAGCTGGCGGGCGAGGTCGTCGCACACGGTCCGTACGGCCTCCGCGAACTCCGCGTACGCGGGCACCTGGCCGGAGGCCCCGGAGGCCAGCAGCAGCACCGTGTCGTTGGTGGACATGCAGCCGTCGGAGTCGACCCGGTCGAAGGTGGTGCGGGTGGCGGCGCGCAGCGCCTTGTCGAGGGTGGCGCTGTCCAGGTCGGCATCGGTGGTGAGGACGACGAGCATGGTGGCGAGGCCCGGGGCGAGCATGCCCGCGCCCTTGGCCATGCCGCCGACCGTCCAGCCGCCGTCCCCGGCGGTGACGACGGCCGTCTTGTGGACGGTGTCGGTGGTCTTGATGGCGATGGCGGCGGCCTCGCCGCCGTCGGCGGAGAGGGCGGCCGCCGCCGTGTCGACGCCCGGGAGCAGCTTGTCCATGGGGAGCAGGACGCCGATCAGCCCGGTGGAGGCGACGGCGACCTCGCCGGCGTTGTGCTCCCCGCCGAGTACGCGGGCCACGCGTTCGGCGGTGGCGTGGGTGTCCTGGAAGCCCTTGGGGCCGGTGCAGGCGTTGGCGCCACCGGAGTTGAGGACCACCGCGCTGACGGCGCCGCCGCGCAGGACCTGCTCGGACCAGTGGACGGGCGCGGCCTTGACGCGGTTGGAGGTGAAGACGCCCGCGGCGGCCAGACGCGGCCCGTTGTTGACCACGAGGGCCAGGTCCGGGTTGCCGTTCGCCTTGATTCCCGCGGCGATGCCCGCCGCGGTGAACCCCTGTGCTGCCGTGACGCTCACTGCATCTCCTTGTTCGTGGTGGCTGCGGGGGCGTCGCTCACGGAGCGACTCCGACCGCGGTGAGCCCGAGCTGCTCGGGCAGCCCGAGGGCGATGTTCATGCTCTGCACCGCGCCGCCGGCGGTGCCCTTGGTGAGGTTGTCGATGGCGCTGATCGCGATGATCCGCTGGGCGGAGGCGTCGTACGCGACCTGGATCTGCGCGGCGTTGGAGCCTAGGACGGACTGGGTGGCCGGCCACTGCCCCTCGGGGAGGAGGTGGACGAAGGGCTCGTCGGCGTACGCCTTCTCGTACGCGGCGCGCACCGCGTCGGCGGTGGTGCCGGGGAGGGCCTTCGCGGAGCAGGTGGCGAGGATCCCCCGGGCCATGGGCACCAGGGTCGGGGTGAAGGAGACCGATACCCGCTCTCCCGCGAGCGGGCTCAGGTTCTGCACCATCTCGGGGGTGTGCCGGTGGCCGCCGCCCACCCCGTACGGGCTGACGGAGCCCATGACCTCGGAGCCCAGCAGGTGCGGCTTGAGCGCCTTGCCGGCGCCGGAGGTGCCGGTGGCGGCGACGATCACCGCTTCGGGCTCGGCGAGGCCGGCCGCGTACGCCGGGAAGAGGGCGAGGGAGACGGCGGTCGGGAAGCAGCCGGGGACCGCGATGCGCTTGGCCCCCTCCAGGGCGGCGCGGGCGCCGGGGAGTTCGGGGAGTCCGTACGGCCAGGTGCCGGCGTGCGGCGCCCCGTAGAAGGCGTCCCAGTCGGCGGAGTCCTTGAGCCGGTGGTCGGCGCCCATGTCGACGACGAGCACGTCGTCGCCGAGCTGCGCGGCGACGGCCGCGGACTGGCCGTGCGGCAGCGCGAGGAACACGACATCGTGCCCCGCCAGTACCGCGGGCGTGGTCGCCTCCAGCGTCCGGCCGGCGAGGGGCACGAGGTGCGGCTGGAGCGCGCCGAGGAGCTGCCCGGCGTTGGTGTTGCCGGTCAGCGCGCCGATCTCCACCTCGGGGTGCGCGAGGAGCAGGCGCAGCACTTCCCCGCCCGCGTACCCGCTCGCTCCGGCCACCGCCACACGTACCACCATCGGACCTCCTCCTCGATGGCATGACTATACGGTTCTCCGCACTTTTATGCAAAGCCCTTATGCGCCTCCGCCACCGGCCCGGGGAGCGGTTCAGGGCCCCGGGGGCGGGGCGGCGGGGTTGTGGAGCGGGGGCCGGGACCAGGGGGCGTCGGCGTCGCCGGGCCGTGGTCGCAGGCCCAGCTCGCGCAGCTGGTTGACCGCTGTCATGGCGGTGAACATCGCATTCGGATTGGCTCCGCCGACGCCGAGTTCGGCGCCGGCCCGTGCGTAACGGGCGGTGAACGCGCCGGGCCGGACCTGCCCGCTCCCGCCCGTCAGCCCGAGCGCCGCCTCTTGCAGGGCGGTGGCCTGCGCCAGCAGCCCGTCCAGGAAGGACACCGCCTCGGGGCCACGGCGCACGGTGAAGGTGTGCCCGTCGGTGAGGAGCGCGGCTTCGCCCTCCTCGAAGAGGGCGGCGACGGCACCCAGGGTGGTCTGGATCTTGAGCTGGTCGGCGTCGGCCATCGCCCCGCAGGCCCCGTTGCCCTCGTCGGACAGGTGGAGGACGCCGCAGTCGTCCAGGTGCACGATGACGTGCCCGGCACAGTGCCCCTGGCTGCGCAGCACGCGGACCGCGCCGTCGGCGAAGGCCCAGCCGGTGAACCGCTGCGAGCCGATCCGGATCCGCTCCAGCGGTCGCTCCTCGTACGTCCGGGTGGTCGCGCCGAAGGGCCGCAACGGCTGGAAGAGCGACACCAGCCGGTCGGCGAGCAGGGCGGGCGGGGGCAGTGGCGCCAGTCCGGCGATCCGGTCGAAGGACGGCACCCAGTACGAGAGGGGGTCGCACATCTGGGCGACGTCGGGAGCGGGTACGTAGTGCTCGACCGGTACGCCCAGCTCGTCGGCCAGGTCGTTGTTGGCGACGTGGTCGACATGGCCGTGCGTGGTCAGCACCAGCGCCCGCGACCACGGCCCGACCCTGTCGGCCGCCTCCCGCAGGGCGGTGCGGAAGGCCGCCGTGGCACCGGTGTCGACGAGCACCAAGGTGGTGTCGGCCCGGTGGACGAGGGCGTTGGCGACGTCCGGCCGGCCGTGCTCGACGTCCAGCTCCTGACCTAGGACCAGCACGGTGCGGTCGTCGATCCGGATCAGGTCACCGAGCGCGGTCATGAACCCTCCCGCGATCATGGGAGATCCCGCTGACAGCCCTTGCGGACGAGCGTACGCCGCACCGGGCGCGGTGTCCCGCTCACCCCTTGCGGGCGCGGAAAGCGGCGGCCTTGGTGCGGTTCTGGCAGGCGGTGGAGCAGAACTGCCGTCCCGCGTTGCGGGAGGTGTCGACGTACACGCGGTCGCAGCGGACGGCCCGGCACACGCCGAGCCGCCCCGCCGGGCCGCCGCGCGACGATCCCCTCCCGGCTGGCCGGCGGCCGGCTCGCGGCCCGGTACGAGCCGCCGAGCCAGGCGATGACCGCCGACGCCGTCGGGCCCGTCGAGCGGGTGCGCGCCTACACTCCTGCTGGCCGCCGCCCTCGCCGCCGGCGGCACCGGCGCCGGACTGATCGCGGCGGCCCTGGGGCGGTGGGACCTGCGCCGGCTGTTCGTCGCCGACGCGCTCACCAGCCTGGTCTGTGCCCTGGTCCTGCACCTCGCGCTGCCCGCCGACCGCCCCCGCGCGGCCGCCCGGACCGCCGCCCGCGAAGAGCCGGTCCGGCCGTGGCGGGACGGGGCGCTGTGCTCGCCCACGCCGGGGTCACCGCCCTGTGGGCCGGCACGGCGGTCTTCTGTCTCGTCCTCGCCGCCGCCCAACTCCTCGTCGTCGGACCGCTCGTCGGCCGCGCGACGCGGCCCCGCCGCGCCCAGGCCCCGGCCGCCGTACGGGCCGGGTCGGGCCTGCCCGGCTGACTGCGGGGGCGCCGAGATGCAGCGCACCCCGTTCGGACGCACACTGGGCATGGCCACCGCCGGTGCGGCCGGCCGAGCCAGGCGGAGTTCCTTCGGGTTCCCATGGGGAGGCTCTCGTGCTCTTCGCAGCCCTGTGCGTACCTGTTCTGATGATGCTGTTCCTGATCGGGATGGGCGCCTTCGAGGACCTCGTCTCCCGGCCGGCGCCCGACCCCGTCGAGGTGGCCGCCGACCAGACCCCCGAGGCGTGAGTCTCAGCCCAGCGGGTGGCGGACCCAGACGTTCGGTTCGACGTAGACCGCGTGGTCGTGGTCCGGTTCGCAGTGCACGGGGACCAGTGCCCCGGGCACGCGCACCGGTCCCGGCACGTCGAACGGCAGGCCCGTCCACTCCCGCCACTGCGCCGTCGAGCCGCTGATCGTCATGGACAGCGGGGCCACCGAGTCGATGACGGCCCCCGCCCGCACGTGGACCCGTAGCCACGGGTCGTACGGCAGCCCGTCCGCCCGGGTCCGGAACGCGTACTCCCCCATCGGGGTGTCCGGTTCGGCCGGCTTCCCGGTCGGCCGTACGGGCGCCACCACCTCCGCGAACCCGTGCGCCCGGGCGTTGTCCCGCATGGCGGCGAGCATCCGCCCGGACAGGCCTTGGCCCTGCCGGCCGGGGGCGACCGTGATCTCGACGGCGCTGACCGTGTCGGGCTCCACCGCGCCCCGCCGGTCGGCGAAGGCCCACATCAGGACCTGGTCCCAGCCCCGCGCGGGGAGCGCCCCGCCGCGGCCCTCCGAGTGCAGCGCGAAGGGCACGCTGAACGCCCGGGCGACCACCTCGTCGCCGTCCGTGGCGATGAACACGTAGTCCGCCAGCTCCGCCGCCATCCACGGGTACAGCAGCGAGGAGACGGGATCGTGGGCGGCGAACGCGGGCCAGGGGTTCGCCATGTCCCACAGCCGGTCGGTGAGTTCGGGCCGCCGCGCGAGCGTGGTGATCAGGATGCCGGTCATCCCACGGAGGCTAGATCGCGGGCCGGGCCGCCTCAACCGGTTTGCCGCGCCCGCGTTCAGGGCCGTCGGCCCAGGCCGTCCCGGAGCCGCCTGACCGCCTCGGTCAGTTCCGCCGCCGCGGCGACCCCGGCGAAGCTGAGCCGGACGTACGGACCCGGCGGCTCCGCGCAGAAGTAGGGCCGGCCCGGGGCGACCGCCACACCGGCCCGCAGCGCGGCCGCCACGAAGGCGGCGTCGTCGTCGCCCTCCCCCGGCCGGACCCACAACTGGTAGCCCCCGCGCGGCAGGTGGGGCAGCTCCAGGGCGGCCAGCTCACGGCGCAGCGCTCCCGCGAGCACGTCCCGGCGGTGGCGCAGCTCGGCGGCGACGGCCCGCAGGTGCCGCGGCCAGGCGGGGGCGCCGACCAGTTCGAGGGCGGCCTCCTGGAGCGGCCGGGGCACGAAGAAGCTGTCCACGACCTGGATGGCGCGCAGCCGGTCCAGCACCGGGCCCCGGGCCGCCAGCGCACCCACCCGCATGCTGGGCGAGGTCACCTTGGTCAGGGACCGGACGTGGACCACCACCCCGTCCTCGTCCTCGGCGGCGAGCGTCGCGGGCAGCGGTCCGGCGTCCTCGTGGGCCAGCGCCCGGGCGTAGTCGTCCTCGACCACGAAGGCCCCGGCGGCCCGCGCGATCCGCAGCACCGCGCCGCGCCGCGCCGCCGACAGCACCGCGCCGGTGGGGTTCTGGAACAGCGGCTGGCATACGAAGACCCGCGCGCCCGTCGCTTCGAAGGCGGCGGCCAGCAGCTCCGGCCGGACCCCCTCGGAGTCGACCGGGACCGGCACGGGCCGGCACCCCGAGGCGCGGGCGATCGCGAGCAGACCGGGATAGGTCGGCGATTCCACCAGGATGGGGGCCCCGGGCGGCGCCAGCGCCCGCAGCGCGGTGGTCAGCGCGCTCTGCCCGCCCGCGGTGATCAGGACGTCGGCGGCGGTGAGGGCGCGGGCCGCGCCGCCGATGTCCCGGGCGAACCAGTCGCGCAACTCGGGCAGACCCTCCACCGGTGTCCGCCCCCAGGCCCCGGGGCGGCGTCCGGCCCGGGCCAGGGCCGCGGCCATGGCCCGCTCGGGCTGGAGCGAAGGGTGCAGGTAGCCGCTGTGCAGCTCGATCACCCCGGGCGGCGGCGCCGCCAGCGTCACCAGTACCCCGGAGGCGTCGACGGAACGCGGTACGACGTCCCCGGCGCCCTCGGCGGTGAGGGCGACCTCCTGCCACGAGGTGTCCCCGGGCGCGGGGGCCGACGTACGGGGCGGCGCGCGGAACACCCCGGCGCCCGGCCGGGTGACCACGAGCCCTTCCGCGGCGAGCTGGGCGAGGGCCCGGGAGACGGTGACGGGGCTGACCCGGTAGCGCTCCACCAGGGCCCGACTCGACGGCAGCTTCCCACCCACCGAGTAGCGGTTGAGCTCCGCTCGCAGGGATTCTGCCAAGGACGCCACACTGCTACGCTCGTACATGACTGCACAGAATAGCGCTACTCTCTCCTCCCCGATAGCGGTCCGGGGGGCGGCGCGGAGCGGCACCGCGCTGGCCGCGCTCGGCGTCACCACCTTCTCCCTGACCTTCCCCGGCACCGCGTGGGGCCTTGAGAGCTTCGGCCCCTGGTCGCTCGTCGCCCTGCGCGGCGTCCTCGCCGCCGTGGTGGCCGGCGGCTTCCTGCTCGCCCTCCGCGTACCGCTTCCGGCGCGGGAGCACTGGGCGGGGCTGCTGGTCGTCGCGGCCGGGGTCGTCGTCGGCTTCCCACTGCTGACCACCCTCGCGCTCCAGACCTCCACCACCTCGCACGCCGCCGTGGTGGTGGGGCTGCTGCCGCTGACCACGGCGGTGGTGTCCTCGCTGCGCACCGGCGCCCGGCCCTCGGGCCGCTTCTGGGCCGCGGCCGTCACCGGGGCGGTGGTCGTCCTCGGCTTCACCCTCGGGCAGAGCGGCGGTTCCCTCTCGGCCGGCGACCTGTACCTGTTCGGCGCGCTGCTGGTGTGCGCGGCCGGTTACACGGAGGGCGGGCGGCTGGCGCGGGTCCTGCCCGGCTGGCAGGTGATCGGCTGGGCCCTGGTGCTGTGCCTGCCCATCGGGCTGGCCGGCTCGGTGGCCGGGCTCGCGTACGAGCCCGTGCACCTGAACTGGCACGGCGTCGCCGGGCTGGTCTGGGTGGCGGCCGGGTCGTCCTTCTTCGGCCTGTACGTCTGGTACCGGGGCATGGCGGAGATCGGCGCGGTCCGGGCCAGCCAGCTCCAGCTCGCCCAGCCGCTGCTGACACTGGTCTGGTCGGTCGCCCTGCTGGGCGAACGGCTGTCCCCGGCCGCGCCGGTGGCCGCCTGCGCGGTCCTGGTCTGCATCGCCGTGACCCAACGGGCCAAATAGGCCTTTGTCGGCCTAAACTGCTAGCACGGATCGGACCGCCACCGAGGAGGTCAGCTATGCGCGCGACCGAGGGCGACCAACTGGTGCAGCACGGCAGGATCGTGGGCCAGCACGACAAGGTCGGAGAGATCACGCAGGTGCTGGGAGAGAACGGCACCCCTCCCTACCGGGTCCGCTTCCAGGACGGGCACGAGGCCGTGATGTCCCCGGGCCCCGACTGCGTGGTGAAGCACCCGCCCGAATCCCCCCAGTGACTCCTCCTCTCCCGCCGCCCGCGCACGGCCGCAGCCGCCGTCAGCGCGGTGGCACCGGCGTCGGGTAGTGATCGGCGACCACCCGGGCCATTGCCCCGTTGGGGTCCGCGACCACCTGCTTCGCCGAGAAGTAGACGTGGCCGCGGACCTCGGGGTGGTCCTTGGCGAAGCGCACGTGCCGCGACAGCTCCGCCGGGTCCCGCCACGCCTCGGTCGGGCTGTCGGCGTCGCAGCGGTACAGCGCCTCCCCCACGTACAGGCTCACTCCCGTCCCGGCGACCGTACGGGCCCACCAGGGGACGATCTCGGCGTAGTCGGCGGTCGGGTGGCCGAGCTGCCAGTAGGCCTGCGGCACGATGTAGTCGATCCAGCCCTCCTTGACCCACTTGCGGGTGTCCGCGTACAGGTCGTCGTACGTGCCGACGCCCGCGCGGGTGCGTGAGCCCCGCGGGTCCACGTCGTCGTTGCGCCACACGGCGAACGGGCTGACGCCGAAGCGGGCCGCCGGCCGGATCCGGCGCAGCCGCTCGGACATCTCCCGCACGAGGGCGTCCGTGTTGTCCCGGCGCCAGTCCGCCCGGGAGTCGAACCCGCCGCCGAACTCCTCGAACGCCTCGTCGTCGTCGAAGTCCTCGCCCTCGACGGGGTACGGGTAGAAGTAGTCGTCCCAGTGCACCCCGTCCACCGGATAGCGGGCCACGGCGTCGGCCATGGCGTCCTGCACGAACCGCCGCACCTGCGGCAGCCCGGGGTTGTAGTACAGCTTCCCGCCGTACGGGACCACCCACTCGGGGTTGCGGCGGGCCGGGTGGGTCGCGGCGAGCCGGCCGGGGTCGGTGTGGTTGGCCACCCGGTACGGGTTGAACCAGGCGTGCAGCTCCAGCCCGCGCTCGTGCGCGGCGGCGACCGCCGTACCCAGCGGGTCCCAGCCGGGGTCGCCACCCTGGACCCCGGTCAGCCACTGCGACCAGGGCTCCAGCGGCGAGGGCCACAGGGCGTCCGCCGCCGGCCGGACCTGGAGGACCACGGCGTTCAGCCGGCGCTCCACGGCGGTGTCCAGCAGGCTCAGCAGCTCGGCGCGCTGCCGGTCTGCGGACAGCCCGGCCTTCGAAGGCCAGTCGACGTTCTCCACGGAGGCGATCCACATGCCGCGGAACTCGGCGGTGGCGGCCCGCCGGCGCTCGCCCGCGGCCCCCCGTGCGGCCCCTGCGGCCCGCGCGGGGCCCGCCGCGGCCCCGGCGGCCAGCAGGCCCGCCGCTCCGGCCAGCAGCCTGCGTCGTCCGATGTGCGCCATGTGACCACTCCGTTCCGCTCTGTGACATCGCTCGCGTTCGCCCAGCATGCCCGCCCCGGGCCGCCACCGGGGGGAAGGTCGGGGGTAACGTCGTGGGGCGTGGCGGGCGCCGGACAGCAGTTACCACTGCCGAGCACGGGGGACCCGCCGACGGATGAGCAGCGAAAGGCACGAAGTGACTGACCTCCCTTCCGACATCACTCGAGTCGGCGTAGTGGGCTGTGGCCAGATGGGCGCGGGCATCGCCGAGGTGTGCGCCCGCAGTGGCCTTGAGGTCAAGGTCGCCGAGACCACGGGCGAGGCCCTGGAGATCGGACGTACCCGGCTGTACAACTCCCTGACCAAGGCCGCCGAACGCGGCAAGATCAGCGAGGAGGAGCGGGACGCCACCCTGGCCCGCCTCACGTTCACCACCGACCTCGGCGAGTTCGCCGACCGCGACCTCGTCATCGAGGCCGTCGTCGAGAACGAGCAGGTCAAGACGGAGATCTTCCAGGTCCTGGACCAGGTGGTCACCCGTCCGGACGCGATCTTGGCGTCCAACACCTCCTCGATCCCGCTGGTCAAGCTGGCCGTCTCGACCTCGCGGCCCGACCAGGTGATCGGCATCCACTTCTTCAACCCGGCACCCGTCCAGCAGCTGGTGGAGCTGATCCCCGCGCTGACCACGGGCGAGGAGACCATCAAGCGGTCCGAGGCCCTGGTGCGGGACGTGCTCGGCAAGCACGCGATCCGCGCCCAGGACCGGTCCGGCTTCGTGGTCAACGCGCTGCTCATCCCGTACCTGCTGTCGGCGATCCGGATGTTCGAGTCCGGCATCGCCAGCCGGGAGGACATCGACAACGGCATGGAGCTGGGCTGCGCGCACCCGATGGGCCCGCTGAAGCTGGCGGACCTGATCGGCCTGGACACCGTCGCCTCGGTCGCCGACAGCATGTACGCCGAGTTCAAGGAGCCGCTGTACGCCGCTCCCCCGCTGCTCCAGCGGATGGTCGACGCCGGCCGCCTCGGCCGCAAGACGGGTTCCGGCTTCTACCCGTACGGCTGAGCCCGACGGCTCAGCCCAGGCGCAGGTGGCGCAGCAGGAGCAGGCCGGCCGCCGTGTTGGCGGCCGGTACCTCGCCCCGGGCGATCATGTCCGGGACCTGTTTGAGCGGCACCCAGGCCCGGCGCGAGGATTCGAAGTCGTCCTCGGGGTGGCCGGTGTAGGTGGCCCCGTCCGCCCAGTAGAGGTGGTGGCGGGCGTCGGTCAGCCCGTTGGAGGGCTCGACCGTCATCAGGTGGCGCAGCGGGCCGGGCCGCCAGCCCGATTCCTCCTCCATCTCGCGGGCGGCCGCGGCCGCGACGTCCTCGCCGTCCTCGACCACCCCGGCCGGCAGCTCCCAGCCCCAGCTGCCGGTGATGAAGCGGTGGCGCCACAGCAGCAGCACCTCGTTGGCGTCGTTGACGGCCGTGGCCGCGGCGACGGGCCGCAGCCGGATCACGAAATGGTCCAGGTGCCGTCCGTCGGGGAGTTCCACATCGGCGAGGTTCACATCGAACCAGCGGTTCTTGTACACGGTCTGCTCACTCAGGTTCGTCCACTGCACGGCTTTGCCACCTTTCTTCGAACGGGTGGCAACATGGCAGCAGTTGCGGACGTCACAGGGGAACGCGCAGCGCCCCGTCGATGAGCCGGGTGGTCTCCTCGGCGCCGGCACAGCCGCTGGTCAGCAGCTGTTCCCGGACCGCGCGCAACCGGTCGCGCAACCGCAGCGACTCCATCCCCCGGGCCCGCTCCGCCATTTCGGCCGCGGCCGCCACGGCCCGGTCCGCCTCCCCCTGGCGCAGCTGGATCTCGCACAGCATGGCCAGCCGGTGGACCCGGCCGCGGTCGTGCGCCGGGGTTCCGGCGGCGGCCGCCGCCTGTTCGTGCGCGGCCGCCAGATCGCCGAGGCTGAGCAGCGCCTCGGCCACCTGTACGTTGACCAGCCCCGGCTGTACGTACCCGGTCTCGGCCGGCTCCGCGCCAGGACGGATCCGCTCGGCGGCCGCCTCCGCGCGCCGGATGCAGGCCGACGCGGCGGCCCCGTCCCCGAGTCGGGCGTAGGCCTTGGCCTGCATCGCGTACAGATCGGCGGCCAGGGCCGGGGTGGTGTGCCGGCCCGCGGCCCGCAGCGCGGCCTCGGCGAAGGCGACGGCCTGCCGGTACTCCCGCAGGTGCAGCGACTGGTTGACGAGCAGTGCGATGACGTACGCGCCGAGCCCGCGGTCGCCGCTGGCCTTCGCGAGCCGCAGCGCCTGGTGGAAGTACCGCTGGGCGAGGCCGTGGGCGTCCGAGTCGTACGCGCAGATCCCCGCCACCGCCACCAGGGACCCCGTCGCCCGGTGCAACTGCCGCCCGAGGGCGTCGGGGTAACTCCCGCGCAGCATGGGGGCGGTCTCGCTGCCGAGGAAGCGCACGATGCGGGCCCGGGTGGCGAGGCCGCCCGAGCGGCGGTACATCAGCTCGTAGTGGGCGCGGGCGGCGGTCAGTGTCTCGATGTGCTCCGGCCCGATGGGGTGGGATCCCTCGCGGGACACGTCGCAGTCCTCGGGCGGGTTCTCCCACTCCCAGACCGGGATCACGGCGGGCGTTCCGGTGAGCGCCTCCACGGCCGTCGGCCGGGACCGCCCCTGCTCGTCGGCCCGCCAGAGCGCGGCGGCGCGGTCGACGAAGCCGCTGAGCGGGGTCGGGTGCGCCGCGGGCTGCCCCGGCGGGCCGAGCCCGGCGTCGTCCAGCGAGACGGGCCGCCGCAGCCGCCCGCCGAGCACCTCGCAGATCAGCTCCGGCACCTGGCCGCGCGGCCGCTGCCCCCTCAACCAGCGGGAGACGGCGGTGTGTTCGTAGCGCAGCGCGAGTCCGCGGGACCGGCCGGCCTGGTTGACGTGCGCGGCGAGGCCGGCGTGGGACATTCCCGCCTCGGCGAGGAGGGCGTCGAGCAGGGCGTTGGGCTGCATGGGGCCCCTCCAAGGGCTTGTCCCGTTCAGGCTAGTGGGTGCGGGGTTCACACGGGGTGTGAACCGAGTACGCGCATAAATGCGATACGCACCCTGCCGCGGGGGTGCCCGGGAGCGCTTCACTTAAGGGCCTCGCCAAGAGGCCGCTCGGGTCGTCGGCTCCCCCTCGTACAGTGCGACGACCCGGCACCGCGCCGCCCGTCCTGTTGTCTGCCCGACACTCCACGGCAGGCGGGCGGCGCGCCGCGGTTCCGCCGCAGCCCGGTTGGTCGCCGGGCCCGGCCGGAACCGGGGCGACCGCGCACCGGGCCCTCCCACCGGGACCCGGTGCGCCGTCCCGTCCGCGGGTCATTTCAGCCCCGCCGGCGTTTGGGGCGCGGGGTGCGGGGCGGAGCCCCGCAGGCCCGGGCGCAGCCCGGGGGCGCTCGTGCGGCGGCGCGGCCGAACGGCCCGGCAATGGGTGAGGGGCGCACCCGGATCACCGGATGCGCCCCTCGCCGAAGCCCGCGGCAGCGTCACGCGCCGCGCAGCACCGCCCCCGTACGCTCAGCGGCCAGCGCAACGGCCGCGTCGCGGGCCGCCGTCGACTCCTCCGCCGTCAGCGTCCGGTCGGCCGCGCGGAAGCGCAGCGCGTAGGCCAGGGACTTCTTGCCCGCCCCGACCTGCTCGCCGGTGAACACGTCGAACAGCCGCAGCGATTCCAGCAGTTCGCCCGCGCCCTGGCGCAGCGCGTCCTCCACCGCCGAAGCCGGCACGGAGGCGTCCACGATCAGCGCGACGTCCTGGGTCGCCACCGGGAAGGTGGAGATCCGCGGCGCCTGCACGGCCTCGCCACCGGCCGCCGCGAGGCGGTCCAGGTCGAGTTCCATGGCGCTGGTGCGCGCCGGCAGGCCCATCGCCTTGACCACCCGTGGGTGCAGCTCACCGGCGTGGCCGATGACCGTCTCCACCCCGTCCAGGGTGACGGCCAGCTCCGCGCACCGGCCCGGGTGCCACGGGCCGTACTGACCCTGCCGCACCACCAGCTCCGCACCGGCCTCCACGGCCAGCGAGCGCGCCGCCTGGACGGCGTCCGCCCAGTCCGCCGGTCGGCCCTTGCCCCACCAGCCGGCCTGCTCGCGCGCCCCGGCCAGCACGACCGCGGCGTACCGCGGCTGCTCCGGGAGGGCGGCGTTCAGCGTGGCGATCTCCTCGTCCGTGGGTCGCCGGTCGACGGGCAGCCGTACGGCGACGCCCGGCCGCCCGGCGGCCCGGAAGACGGAGCCGGTCTCGAAGAGCGCGAGGTCGTGGCTGCCCCGGCTGTCGTTGCGGCGCAGCGCGCCCAACAGGCCCGGCAGCAGCGTCGTGCGCAGCGCCGGCTCCTCGTCGGAGATCGGGTTGACCAGCTTGACGACCTGCCGGGCCGCGTCGTGCGCGGGCAGCTGGAGCTGGTCGAAGACGCCCTCGCCGAGGAACGGGTAGCTGAGCGCCTCGACGTAGCCCGCGCCGGCCAGCGCCCGGCCGACCCGGCGGTGCAGCTGCTGCCGGGCGGTCAGGCCGCGGCCGGAGGGCACCTGAGGCAGGGTGGACGGGAGATTCCCGTAGCCCTCCAGCCGGATGACCTCTTCGGCGAGGTCGTTGGGCTCGGCGAGGTCGGGCCGCCACGACGGGACGGTGACGACGAGCTCGTCCTGCCCGTACACGTCGCAGCCGATCTCCTGGAGGCGGCGCACGACGGTCTCGCGGCCGTACTCCATGCCCGCCACCCGGTCCGGGTGGTCCGCGCGCATCGCGATGGTGCGCGGGGCGCCCGGAGCGGTGAGCTCGGTGACGCCGGCCTCGGCGGTGCCGCCCGCGAGCAGCACGAGCAGGTCGACGGTCCGCTGCGCGGCCGCGGCGGCGGCCTGCGGGTCGACGCCGCGCTCGAAGCGCTTGGACGCCTCGGAGGACAGCTTGAGGCGGCGGGCGGTGCGCGAGACCGACACGGAGTCGAAGTGCGCGGCTTCGATGACGACGTCCGTGGTGCCGGTGACCTGGCCGGTCTCCGGGTCGGTCACGGAGTCGGCGATCTCGGTGTTGGCGCCGCCCATGACGCCCGCGAGCCCGATCGGCCCGCTGTTGTCGGTGATCACCAGGTCCTCGGCGTCGAGGGTGCGCTTGACCCCGTCGAGGGTGGTGAACGTCTCGCCCTGCTCGGCACGGCGGACGCCGATGGCGCCGTCCAGGCGCGAGCGGTCGTACGCGTGCAGCGGCTGGCCGAGCTCCAGCATCACGTAGTTGGTGATGTCGACGGCGAGCGAGATCGGGCGCATGCCCGCCTTCTGCAGGCGGCGCGTGAGCCAGATCGGGGAGCGCGCCTCCGGGTCGACACCGGTCACCGTGCGGGCGGTGAAGCGGTCGCAGCCGGCCGGGTCGTCGATCTTGACGAGGTAGCCGTACGAGTTCGGCGCGGGCACGTCCAGCAGCGCCGGGTCGCGCAGCGGCAGGCCGTAGGCGGTGGCGGCCTCGCGGGCCACCCCGCGCATCGACATGCAGTAGCCGCGGTCGGGGGTGATGTCGATGTCGAGGACCTCGTCGACGAGCTGGAGCAGCTCGATCGCGTCGGTACCGACCTCGTGCTCCGGCGGCAGCACGATGATGCCGTGCGTGCCGTCGTCGCCCATGCCCAGCTCCTCGCCGGAGCAGATCATGCCGTGCGAGGTCTTGCCGTACGTCTTGCGCGAGGCGATCGCGAAGTCGCCGGGCAGCACCGCGCCGGGCAGCACCACGACGACCTTGTCGCCGACGGAGAAGTTCCGGGCGCCGCAGACGATCTCCTGCGGCTCTCCGGTGCCGTTGGCCCGGCCGACGTCGACCGTGCAGAAGCGGATGGGCTTGCGGAAGCCCTCCAGCTCCTCGATGGTCAGCACCCGGCCGACGACGAGGGGGCCCTTGAGCCCGGCGCCGAGCTGCTCGACGGTCTCGACCTCGAGGCCGGCGTCGACCAGCTTGGCCGCGACGTCGCGGCCGGTTTCACCCGCGGGGAGGTCGACGTACTCCCGCAGCCAAGAAAGCGGGACCCGCATCAGATCTCCATCCCGAACGGCCGGGTGAAACGGACGTCACCCTCGACCATGTCTCGCATGTCTTCGACGTTGTGGCGGAACATCAGCATCCGTTCGATGCCGAACCCGAAGGCGAACCCGCTGTACTTCTCGGGGTCCACACCGCAGGCGATGAGCACCTTGGGATTGACCATGCCGCAGCCGCCCAGCTCGATCCAGCCTTCGCTGGAGCAGGTACGGCACGGGCGGTCGGGGTTGCCCACCGACTCGCCGCGGCACACGTAGCACTGCATGTCCATCTCGGCGGACGGCTCGGTGAACGGGAAGAAGTGCGGGCGCAGCCGCGTGGTGGTGCCCTCGCCGAACAGCTCCTGGACCATGTGGTCCATGGTGCCCTTGAGGTCCGCCATGGTCAGGCCCTCGTCCACGGCGAGCAGCTCGACCTGGTGGAAGACCGGGGTGTGCGTCGCGTCGAGCTCGTCGGTGCGGTAGACCCGGCCCGGGCAGACGATGTAGACGGGCGGCTTGCGCTCCAGCAGCGAGCGCGCCTGCACCGGGGAGGTGTGGGTGCGCAGCACGACGCCGGACTCGTCGCCCTCGGTGCCTTCCGGCCCCCGGACGAAGAAGGTGTCCTGCATCTGGCGTGCCGGGTGGTCGGGCGTGAAGTTGAGGGCGTCGAAGTTGAACCACTCCGCCTCGACCTCGGGGCCCTCCGCGACCTCGTACCCCATGGCCACGAAGATGTCCGCGATGCGGTCCATCAGGGTGGTCAGAGGGTGCCGGGCGCCGGCCGGGACGCGGTCGTGGGGCAGCGTGACGTCCACGGCCTCCTCGACCAGCACCCGCTCGTCGCGCTCGGCCTCGAGCTCGACGGTGCGGGCCCCGAAGGCCTTGTTCACGGCGCCGCGGGCCTGGCCGACGCGCTTGCCGGCCTCGGCCTTGGCCTGGGGCGGCAGGGCGCCGATCTCGCGGTTGGCGAGCGCCAACGGCGAGCGGTCGCCCATGTGCGCGGTCTTCGCCTCACGGAGTTCGTCGAGGTCGCCGGCGGCCGCGAAGGCGGCGAGCGCCTCGTCCCGCATGCGCTCGATCTCTTCCGGTTTCAGTGCCTCGACCTCGACAGGGTCGTACGACTTGTTCGGTGCCGACATCTCTTCCCGTACTTCCGATGGCTGGCTGGTGGTCCCCGTACGACTCGATCTGCACAAGGACACAAAGGTGCCAAAGCACGAGTCTAAAGGTCGCCGGGGGTGAAGGGGCCCGTGGGCCGCCTGGCGAGACGCTCCGCAGGGTTACTGCGTGAGGTAGGCCGGGGCGGCGACGGGCAGGATAAATCGGAACTCGGCGCCGCCGCCGGGGCCGCGGCCGACCGTGATGGTGCCCCCGTGGGCCTCCACGATGCCCTTGACGATGTACAGGCCGAGGCCGGTGCCGCCGCGTTTGCTGCCCCGCCAGAAGCGGGTGAACACGCGGCCCATCGACTCCTCGGGGATACCGGGGCCCTCGTCGGTCACGGTGACGGCGGTTCCCTTCTCGGTCTTCCCCGCGGCGTTCGCGAAGGTGGTCGGCGATACGTCGATGGTGACGGTTCCCTCACCGTGCCGCACCGCATTTTCGAGCAGGTTCCCCAGGATCTGGTCGATCTTGTCCGGGTCGGCCCACAGGTCGGGGAGCGGCCGGCTGACCCGGACGAGGAACCGGTCGGGGGCCTGCCCGTTCGCGGTGAGCGCCTGTACGTGCCGGCCGACGGCGGTGGCGATGTCCACCGGCTGGCGGCGCACCTCCAGCCGCCCGGAGTCGATGCGGGAGATGTCCAGCAGTTCCGCGATCAGCCGCGTGACGCGGTTGGCGTCCGCGTCGACGGTCTCCAGCATCAGCCGCTTCTGGTCGTCGGTGAACCGGCCCCACTTGGCGAGCAGGGTCGCGGTGAAGCCCTTGACCGAGGTCAGCGGGGAGCGCAGCTCGTGCGCGACGGTGGCGATCAGCTCGGCGTGGCTGCGCTCGGTGCGCCGCCGCGCCTCGGTGCCGCGCAGGGTGATCACGAGGCGGCGCAGCGGGCCCTTGGGGTGGGTGCGCACGTAGCGGGCGGAGACCAGGACCTCCCGGCCGCCCGGGAGCAGCAGGTTGCGCTCAGGCTGTCCCCGCCGGGTGGCCAGGCCCCCGTACGGATCGGTCAGCGTCCACCAGCGGCGGCCTTCGAGGTCCTCCAGCGGCAGCGCCCGGTCGATCCGCGCCCCGAGGGCCTCGCCGGGCGCGAGCGCGGTGATCCTGGCGGCGGCGGAGTTGAAGCAGATGACCCGCCCGGTGTCGTCGGCGACGACCAGGCCGTCGGGGAGGTCGTCGGCGTCCATCCCCAGGGCTCCCAGGTCCGCCGGGGCGGCCTCCGCGGGCACGGCGCGGCGCGGCGGCCCGGCCGCTCCGGCGGCCGCCGGCGAGCTGTTCGTACCGACGCTCATGTCCCCGTCTACCCCACATCTCCGAGTACCGCAGTGGGCCCCCCGGGCCGCCACATTACTAGCTGGGGGTCACGGAGCGGCACCCTCCGGACGCCCGCTGTGCACGCGCGGACGCGTACAGGCACACCGCGGCGGCCGTGGCGAGGTTCAGGCTCTCCGCCTTGCCGTGGATCGGGACGCGTACGACGGCGTCCGCCAGCGCCCGGGTCTCCTGCGGCAGGCCCCACGCCTCGTTGCCGAAAACCCAGGCGGTGGGCCCGCCCATGGTGCCCGCGTCCAGTTCCGCGTCCAGGTCGTCCTCCCCGGCCCCGTCCGCGGCGAGGATCCGTACGCCCGCGGCCCGCAGGCCCGCCACGGCCTGCTCCACCGGCACCCCGACCGCCACCGGCAGGTGGAAGAGGGAGCCCACCGAGGCCCGGACGGACTTCGGGTTGTACAGGTCCACGGAGGCGTCGGTCAGCACCACCGCGTCGGCGCCGGCCGCGTCCGCGCAGCGCAGCACCGTACCGGCGTTGCCGGGGTCGCGTACGTGCGCGAGGACGGCGACCAGCTTGGGGCCGGCCGCCAGGACGTCCTCGAACGGCGAGTCGAGGAACTGGCAGACGCCGACCAGTCCCTGCGGGGTGACGGTCTGCGAGACCTCGGCGAGCACCTCGTCGCAGGCGTAGTGCACGCGCGCCCCGGCCAGCAGCGCGGCCTCGACGATGTCGGCGTACCGCTCGGCGGCCTCGACGGTGGCGAACAGCTCGATCAGGGTCGGGGTGCCCCCGGGGCCGCGGTGCTCGACGGCCTCGCGGACCGCCTGCGGGCCCTCGGCGATGAACCGGCGCTCCTTGGTGCGGAAGTTGCGCCGCGCCAGGCGCCTGGCGGCGGCCACCCGCGGGGATCGGGGGGAGATCAGCTCGGCGGGGGTGCCCATGGCGTCAGCGGTTCTTTCTCGGGTGTCCGGTGCGCGGCTCCGGCGGGACCTGCGGCCCGGGGGGCTGGCCGGTCGGAGACGAGCGGGGTCGCGGGGCCCCGGCGGGCGGGGCGCAAGCACACGGACCCGCAGGCGATTCGCCTGCGGGTCCGTGGGTGCCGACTGCGTTACGCGGCCGGCCAGTCCTTAGGCAGCGGCCTTCGGGGCGTTGACGTCGGCCGGGAGGGCCTTCTGCGCGACCTCGACGAGCGCGGCGAACGCGTTGGCGTCGTTGACGGCCAGCTCCGCGAGGATCTTGCGGTCCACCTCGATGTTGGCGGCCTTGAGACCCTGGATGAGGCGGTTGTACGTCATGCCGTTCTGGCGGGCAGCGGCGTTGATGCGCTGGATCCACAGCTGACGGAAGTCGCCCTTGCGCTTCTTGCGGTCGTTGAAGTTGTAGACCAGCGAGTGGGTGACCTGCTCCTTGGCCTTGCGGTACAGGCGCGAACGCTGACCGCGGTAGCCGGAGGCCGCCTCGAGGATCGCCCGGCGCTTCTTGTGGGCGTTTACTGCCCGCTTGACGCGTGCCACTTTTTAACTCCTTGTAGCGGGGCCGCGGGTGTCTTCACACGGCCCGAATTCAGATGGGGTCCCGGTCTCGACGTACCGCTCCCGGCGAGGGGAGCGGAGTACGTCACTTGCCGAGAAGCTTCTTGATCTTCGCGGCGTCGCCGGGGGCCATCTCCGCGGTGCCGGTCAGGCGGCGGGTGACACGGGACGACTTGTGCTCGAGCAGGTGGCGCTTGCCGGCGCGCTCACGGAGCACCTTGCCGGAGCCGGTGATCTTGAAGCGCTTCTTGGAACCGCTGTGCGTCTTGTTCTTCGGCATAGCGCCGTTATCTCCTCGTCGGTGGCGCTCCCGCCGGTCCTGGGGACCGGCTGACGGGAGCGTCATGTTGTGTCGGTGATTCCGAGGCGGGCTGCCCCGGGATCAGGCCTCGGCAGAAGCCTCGTGGGAGGTGTCCGCCTCGTCGGAGGCGGCCTCGGCGGAGACGTCTGCCTCGTTTGCGTCGGCCTCGACGGCGGTGTCGGCTTCCTCGGAAGCCTCCTCGCCGGCGGGAGCGACGCCCTGGCGCTCGGCCTTGCGGGCGGCCTGCGCCTCGCGGGCTTCGGCCATCGCCTCGGTCTTCTTCTTGTGCGGACCGAGAACCATGATCATGTTTCGGCCGTCCTGCTTCGGGTTCGACTCGATGAACCCGAGGTCCTCGACGTCCGAGGCGAGGCGCTGCAGCAGTCGGTAGCCGAGTTCCGGCCGGGACTGCTCGCGACCACGGAACATGATCGTGATCTTGACCTTGTCGCCCTGCTTGAGGAACCGAACGACGTGACCCTTCTTGGTGTCATAGTCGTGCGGGTCGATCTTCGGCCGGAGCTTCATTTCCTTGATGACCGTGTGCGCCTGGTTCTTGCGCGCCTCACGGGCCTTCATGGCCGACTCGTACTTGAACTTGCCGTAGTCCATGAGCTTGCAGACCGGCGGGCGTGCGGACGCCGCGACCTCGACCAGGTCGAGGTCGTACTCCTGCGCGAGCTCAAGCGCCTTGGCAAGCGGCACGATGCCGACCTGCTCGCCGCTGGGACCGACGAGTCGTACCTCGGGAACGCGAATCCGGTCGTTGATGCGGGGCTCGGTGCTGATGGATCCTCCTCGGTAGCACCACACGGCTGCCTGGCAGACAGCCGTTGACGTTGGTGTCGTCAGACCGGCCGCGGCGGGAATGAAAAAAGCCCCGCCGGGACACAGGCAGGGGCTCCAACACAACCGGAGCACCGTCGCGTGAACCGCGGGGCGCAGACTCGGGCGGCTTTCCATCGTCCGTACGGAACGATGGATACCGCCTGACCGGTGACCCGCCGCCCCGGAAGGCGGTCAGGTGGGAGAATCGGAGCCTCCACTTGTGGGCCGGGGACATAGGTCTCCGGCCGGTCGTAGCCCAATATAGCATTCCGCGCCAGAGCCGCTCACCCGGGAGCGGGCGGTCAGCGGGCGGCGCGGCCCGGCTTATCGTGTGAAGCATGACTGACGCGACCCCCACCCCCGCCACCGAGGCCGGCCAGGCCCCCGACTACGACGCCATGACCCGCGACATCGCGGACGTGCCCGCCGTCGAGGTGATCACCACGGTGGCCGTGCACCTGCTGAGCGCCGCGGCGGTCAACCTGGGGCTGGACAAGCCCGACTCCGAGCACAAGGACCTCGACGAGGCCCGCAAGCTGATCACCGCCCTCGCCGGCCTGGTCACGGCGAGCGCCACCGAGATCAGCTCCTTCCACGCGGCCCCGCTGCGCGACGGCCTCAAGTCGCTCCAGCTCGCCTTCCGCGAGGCCTCGATCGTGCCGGACGAGCCGGGCCAGGGGCCGGGCGAGAAGTTCACGGGTCCGGTGTACGCCTAAGGGCCCGGGCCCTCCACCGACCCCGAAGGGCCGGGACCGCCGCCATGCGGCAGTCCCGGCCCTTCGCCGTACGTACGCCCGCCCCGCGTACCCGGCCGGCGCCTCAGCGGGCGAAGAGCGGCTCCCCCGGCGGCGCCGCCGCGGCCGACGGCAGCAGGGCCAGGTCCAGGCCGCGCACCAGCCGGCCGCGCAGGGTCTCGTCGGCCGCGAGCGCCTCGGCGACCCGCCGGGCGGCGGCGGGGCCGCCCGCGTCGGAGGCCGGCACGATCGCGAGGGTGCCGTCGGAGCCGGCGCCGCCGGGGCCGAGGTGGGCGCGCAGTACGTCGGGCTCCCCGGCCACCGCCGCCCGTACGGCCTCGCGCACGGCCGGGTCCGCCAGCGGGTCGGGGTCCGTACGGCCCTCCGCGAGGGCCAGCAGGGCCGGGCCGGTGAGCTGGTACGGGACGGGACCGGCCAGGTCGAGCACGATCGTGTCGGCCTTCTCGTGCGCCGCGGCCGCCAGCGCCTGGTGCAGCGGGACCGCCACCGGGCGGGCCGCCGCGTCCCACAGGGCCAGCGAGGCCGTCGAGGTGAAGGCGGGCAGCGCGCGGCGGTTGCCCGCGGTCAGCGTCGGAACGGCCATGTCGCTGGTCTTCTCACGCCTCAGGCCCGTCTCCGGGTCGGTCTCGGCCTCGCCCAGCATGGCGACGACGGGGACCAGCAGGCGGGCGCCCTTGAGCGCGGCCAGCACCTGCGGTTCGGCCGAGCGGTCCTGCGCCCAGGCGGCCAGGGCCGCGCTCAGTGCGGGATCGGCGGAGCCGTCGTCGTCGGAGAAACCGGGGTCGGGAATGTTCTTGTTCGCCACAGTTAACCGACCCTATCCCGCCGCGGGCCGCGCGGCCGCCGGGCCAGTACGGCGGCCACCACCAGCAGCGCCATGCCCGCGGCCGCCGCCGCCGGGGCGCCCAGCCGGGGCCGGCGCTCGGTGCGGGCGGCCTGCTCGGGACCGGGGCCGAAGTAGCGGCGCCCGGCCGCCACGGGCGTGGGCAGCGGGGCCTCCGGGCGGAGCCCGTCCGCGCCCTGGAGCGCGGCGGCGGCGTCCACCGTGCCGTATCCGCGGGAGTCGTCGCGGCCGCCGGCCGGGGCGTCGGCGGCGGTGTCCCGGAGCAGCTTCTTGATCTGCGCCGGGGACAGGCCGGGGTGGGCGGCCTTGACCAGGGCGACCGTGCCGGAGACGAAGGCGGCGGCGGCGCTGGTGCCCCAGCCCTCGTAGTAGCTGCGGTCGGGGTCGGCGATCACCACGTCGACGCCGGGGGCGCTGACGGTCGCGTACCAGTGCCGGGTCGAGAAGTCGGCCTTGTGCCCCTTGCGGTCGACGGCGGCGACCGCGATCACCCCCGGGTAGGCGGCGGGGTAGGAGGCGGGGTCGCCGTGCTCGCCGCCGTTGCCGGCGGAGGCGACGACCACCGCGCCCTTGCCGAGTGCGTACTGGACGGCCTCGTCCTCGGCGCCTTCGTGGTGGGCGGACTCGCTGTCGTCACCCAGGGAGAGGTTGATGACGTCGGCCCCGTGGTCGGCGGCCCAGCGGATGCCTTCGGCGAGCGCGCCCGACTTGCTGTCGCGGGCCTTGGCGCGGCCGGGGTCGCTCTCCTCCAGGATCACCCGGACCGGCAGGATCCTGGCTCGCGGGGCGACGCCGAGCACCCCTTCGGCGCGGTCGGGGCCGTGGCCGCGTCCGGCGATGATGGCGGCCATCGCGGTCCCGTGCCGGGCCCAGGCGCGGTCGCCGCGGCCGGCGCCCATGCCGACGAGGTCGGCGCCGTCGAGGACCTGGCCGGCGAGGTCGGGGTGGGTGCCGTCGACCCCGGTGTCCAGGACGGCGACCGTGACCCCCTCGCCCTGGGTGGTGCCCCAAGCCTCTTCGGCGCGCAGGGTGAGCAGGCCCCACTGGCGGTCGCGGACGGTGTCGGCGGCCGCGGGGTGCGCGCTCGCGGCGGTGAGGAGGGCGGCGAGGGCCAGCGTCCCGGCCGTGCGGGCCCGGCTCATCGGGCGGACTCCGGGTCCGTGCGGCGCGGCGCCGGCGGGGCGGCGAGGGCCTCGACGGCCCGCTCGACCCGCCCGGCGACGGCCTTGGCCTCGTGGCCGAGGCCCGCCTGGGCCGGCGCCCCGGTGGCGGCGGGCCGGGCGGCTTCCCCGGCCGGCTGGGGCGCGTCCTGGACCCGGCCGTCGGCGAAGGCGGAGACGGCGTAGACGACGGCCGGGGCCCGGGTGGCGACGTCCGCGGCCCAGGTGGCGCGCTGGGGGTCGGTGAAGCCGTAGCCGGAGGGGGCGGGGAGGTGGCCGCGCAGCCCGGCCAGGACGGCCGGGTCCGCGGTGGTGAAGACCAGGCCGACGCTGACCAGGGAGCTGCGGGTGGAGTCGGTGTAGGTGGCGCGCAGGACGCGGGCACAGCCGGTGGGCGCCAGGGCGGCGCGCCAGTCGGCGTTGAGGGCGGCGGGGCCGCAGTCGGCGTCGGGGGCGAGCGCGACCCTGGTCCAGATCCGGTCGGCGCCGCCGGGACCGTCGCCGGAGCCGTCGATCACGGGCGGCAGGAGCCGGTCGACGGGGGCGTTGCGCCACAGCGACGCGGCCGCGCGGTAGGCGGCGTCGGCCGGCCGGGGGCGCTGGGCGGCGCGGTGGTCGCTCCAGGCGGTGGCGGCGGCCCCCGCGGTGAGGCCGGCGCCCAGCAGCGCGCAGAGCACGGCGGCGGTGACGCGGGCGGGGCTGCGATGGCCGGGGGCCGTGCCGGATCCGGGTCCGGCGAGGTCCGCGGGCAGCGGTGTAGACGTCGTCATCCGGCGGCTCCGCCCCCCGTTCGTCCGCTGCGGCCTTGTCCGTACTCTACGAGGTCGCGCGGACCGGCCCGCGGTGTCCCCCGGGGTGCGGGACGCGCCGAGGGACGGTGCGGGACGCGCCCAGGGACGGTGCCGGACCCCTACCCACGGGTACGCCGGCGTGGCAGGCTGCCGCCATGACTTCCGACCGTGCCCGGTACGACGCGGCCACCGCCCACCTCGACGCGCCGCTGGCGATCGTCGACCTGGACGCGTTCGACGCCAACGCCGACGATCTCGTCCGCCGCGCCGGCGGCAAGCCGGTCCGGGTGGCCAGCAAGTCGGTGCGGTGCCGGGCGCTGCTGGAACGGGTGCTGGCCCGGCCCGGGTTCGCCGGGATCATGTCGTACACGCTCGCGGAGAGCATCTGGCTGGCCCGCTCCGGTTTCGCGGACGTGCTCCTCGCCTATCCGTCCGCCGACCGCGCCGGTTTCGCCGAACTGGCCGGCGACCCGAAGCTCGCCGCCGCCGTGACCGTGATGGTCGACGACCCCGCGCAGCTGGAGCTGATCGACCGCTCCCGCGACGGCGGCGCCGAGGAGGTCCGGGTCTGCCTGGAGCTGGACACCGCGCTGCGGCTGCTGGGCGGCAGGATCCGGGTCGGGGCCCGCCGTTCGCCGCTGCGCGAGCCGGCCCAGCTCGCCGCACTCGCCCGCGCGGTGAGCGCCCGGCCGGGGTTCCGGGTGGTGGGGCTGATGGGCTACGAGGGGCACGTCGCCGGGGTCGGGGACCTGCTCGCGGGGCGCCCGGTGCGCTCCCGGGCGATCCGGCTGATGCAGTCCGCGGCGCGCAGGGAGCTCGCGGCCCGTCGCGCCGAGGCGGTGCGGGCCGTCCGGGCCGTCGTCCCGGACCTGGAGTTCGTCAACGGGGGCGGCACCGGCAGCGTGCAGCACACCGCCGCCGAGGACGCCGTCACGGAGATCGCCGCCGGGTCGGGGCTGTACGTGCCGCGCCTGTTCGACAACTACACCTCGTTCCGGGGCCGTCCGGGCGCGCTCTTCGCCCTGCCGGTGGTCCGCAGGCCCGGCGTCGGGGTGGTGACGGTGCTCGGCGGCGGGTACCCGGCCTCCGGCGCGGCCGGCCCGGACCGGCTGCCGGAGCCGTACCTGCCGCGGGGGCTGCGCTACGACCCGCAGGAGGGCGCGGGCGAGGTGCAGACGCCGCTGCTGGGCGCCCCGGCCGACGACCTGCTGATCGGGGACCGGGTCTGGTTCCGCCACGCGAAGGCCGGTGAGCTGTGCGAGCGCTTCGACGCGCTGCACCTGGTCGAGGGCGACCGGGTGACGGCCACCGTCCCCACCTACCGGGGCGAGGGCCGCACCTTCCTGTGAGACGGCGGGGGGGATGGGACGGGGCGGATCCGGCGGGGCGAATATCGGATGACCGTGGTGCGTACCGGCACGTAACGTGCCTTCCATGGACCCGCTCACCGAACAACAGATCCGCTCGTCCTTCGTGAACTGCAGCAAGGGCGAGGCGGCCCGGCTGAAGCTGCCCCTGGACTTCGCCGAACTCCCCTGGGACGACCTCGACTTCCTCGGCTGGGTGGATCCGGGTGCGCCGCTGCGCGCCCATATCGTGCGGCCCGCCGCGGACGGTTCCGCCGTGGGCATCACCCTGCGGGTGCCGGGGGCGAACCGGGCGGGCGCCTTCAAGTCCAGCATCTGCCAGATATGCCTGACCGGGCACGCCTCCTCCGGTGTCGCCCTCCTCGTCGCCCCCCTGGCCGGGGCCCGCGGCCGGGAGGGCAACAGCGTCGGTACGTACCTGTGCGCCGACCTGGCGTGCTCCCTCTACATGCGGGGCAAGCGGCAGCCGAAGCTGCGTACCCGCGGATACGAGGAGACGCTGTCCCTGGAGGAGCGCGTCGCGCGCGCCGAGGCGAACCTGGACGCCTTCACCGCCAAGGTCACCGGCTGACGCCGACGGCCGGAACGTCGCGGGCGGGGACGGCGGAGCACGGCTGCCGGGCGTCGCGCGACGCCCGGCAGCCGGGGGACGGCGGAGGGGGAAACCCCCGGGGCGTCCCTACAGGGGCGTGACGTACGCGCCGGAGATGCCGCCGTCCACCAGGAAGTCGGTGGCGTTGACGAAGGAGGAGTCGTCGCTGGCCAGGAAGGCGACGGCGGCGGCGATCTCGGTGGGTTCGGCGAACCGGCCGA
This sequence comes from Streptomyces sp. NPDC054883, assembly GCF_053610645.1. Taxonomy (NCBI): domain Bacteria; kingdom Bacillati; phylum Actinomycetota; class Actinomycetes; order Kitasatosporales; family Streptomycetaceae; genus Streptomyces; species Streptomyces sp. NPDC054883. The sequence continues at coordinate 90,258 of NZ_JBSGYT010000016.1, forward strand.
GCGGGATGTGCACCAGGCGCCGGGCGGCCCGCTCGGGGTCCTTGGCGAACAGTTCCTGGAGCAGCGGGGTGTTGACGGGCCCCGGGCACAGGGCGTTGACACGGATGCCCTCGCGGGCGAACTGCACGCCGAGTTCGCGGGACATGGCGAGGACGCCGCCCTTGGAGGCGGTGTAGGAGATCTGGGAGGTGGCGGCGCCCATGATCGCCACGAAGGAGGCGGTGTTGATGATGGAGCCGCGGCCCTGGCGCTGCATGTAGGGCAGGGCGGCCTTGCAGCACAGGTAGACGGAGGTGAGGTTGACGTCCTGGACGCGCTTCCAGGCCTCCAGGCCGGTGGTGAGGATGGAGTCGTCGTCCGGCGGCGAGATGCCGGCGTTGTTGAAGGCGATGTCGACCGAGCCGTAGGTGTCGAAGGCGGTTTTGAAGAGGGCTTCGACCTCCTCGGGGCTGGTGACGTCGACCTTGACGAAGGTGCCGCCGACTTCCTCGGCCGCGGCCTTGCCGGCGGTCTCGTCGATGTCGCCGCAGACGACGTTGGCGCCCTCGGAGGCCAGGCGGCGGGCGGTGGCGAGGCCGATGCCGCTGCCGGCGCCGGTGATGACGGCGGTACGGCCGACCAGGCGGCGGCAGATGAGCTCTTCGTTGACTCGACTGGACATGGGGTTCAGGCCTCCGTGCTGATGAAGACGTTCTTGGTCTCGGTGAATGCGGTCAGGGCGTCGGGTCCGAGCTCCCGGCCGAGGCCGGACTGCTTGTAGCCGCCGAAGGGGGTCCAGTAGCGGACGCTGCTGTGGGAGTTGACGGACAGGTTCCCGGCGGCGACGGCGCGCGAGACGCGCAGGGCGCGGCCGATGTCGCGGGTCCAGAGGGAGCCGGAGAGGCCGTAGTCGGTCGCGTTGGCCAGGCGTACGGCGTCCTCCTCGTCCTCGAAGGGCAGGACGACGGCGACCGGGCCGAAGACCTCCTCCACGGCCACCGGCGCGGTGGGGCCGACGTCCGTGACGAGGGTCGGCGGGTACCAGAAGCCGGGCCCCTCCGGGGCGGTGCCGCGGATGGCGGTGAGGTCGTCGGTGACGTATCCGCGGACCCGTTCCAGCTGGGTCCGCGAGATCAGCGGGCCCATCTGGGTCTTCTCGTCGGCGGGGTCGCCGACGCGCACGTCCTGGACGGCGGGGGCGACGAGCTCCAGGAAGCGGTCGTAGGCGGAGCGCTGGACGAGGATGCGGGTGCGGGCGCAGCAGTCCTGGCCGGTGTTGTCGAGGAAGGCCATGGGGGCGGCGGCCGCCGCGGCCTCGATGTCGGCGTCGGCGAAGACGATGTTGGGGCTCTTGCCGCCGAGTTCGAGGGTGATCCGCTTCACCCGGTCGGCGCACTTGGACATGATCTGCTTGCCGACCGCGGTGGAGCCGGTGAAGACGATCTTGGCGACTCCGGGGTGTTCCACCAGCGCGTCGCCGGTGACGGCGCCCGTGCCGGGGAGCACCTGGAAGAGGTGCTCGGGGATCCCGGCTTCGAGGGCGAGTTCGGCGAGGCGCAGGGCGGTGAGGGGGGTGGTCTCGGCGGGCTTGAGGATGACGGCGTTGCCCGCGGCGAGGGCGGGTGCCAGGCCCCAGGCGGCGATCGGCATGGGGAAGTTCCAGGGGGCGATCACGCCGATGACGCCGAGGGGTTCGAGGAAGGTGACGTCGATGCCGCCCGCGACGGGGATCTGGCGGCCGGAGAGCCGTTCGACTCCCCCGGCGGCGAAGTCGAGGAGGTCGCGTACGTTGCCCGCTTCCCAGCGGGCGTTGCCGATGGTGTGGCCGGCTTCGCGGACTTCCAGCCGGGCGAGTTCCTCGGTGTGTCCGTCCACCACCGCGGCGAAGCGGCGCAGCAGCCTGGCCCGGTCGGCGGGGGCCGCGGCCGCCCAGCCGCGCTGTGCGACGGCGGCTCTGGCGACGGCGGCGTCGACGTCGTCCCGTGTGGCGGCCGGGACGGTGGCGACGAGTTCCTCGGTGGCCGGATTCAGCACTTGCAGGGCGGAAGGGGCCAGCACTTCGGACACGTGGTGCCTCACAGACTTTCCGTAGGGGGAGTTACAGGCGTTCGAAGGAGCGGCGCAGCTCCCAGTCGGTGACCGCGGAGTCGTACGCGTCGAGTTCGACGCGGGCCATGTTGCGGTAGTGGGCGACGACCTCGGGGCCGAAGGCGGCCTTGGCGATCTCGCTGTTCTCCCAGAGTTCCGCGGCCTCGCGCAGGGTGCTGGGGACGTGCGCGAAGTCGGCGGTGTAGGCGTTGCCGGTGCAGGCCTCGGGCAGTTCGAGGCGGTTCTCGATGCCGTACAGCCCGGCGGCGACCAGTCCGGCGACGGCGAGGTAGGGGTTCACGTCGCCGCCGGGGAGGCGGTTCTCGAAGCGCATGGAGCGGCCGTGGCCGACGACGCGCAGGGCGCAGGTCCGGTTGTCCACGCCCCAGGCGACGGCGGTCGGGGCGAAGGATCCGGGGCGGAAGCGCTTGTACGAGTTGATGTTCGGGGCGTAGAGAAGGGAGAAGTCGCGCAGCGCGGCCAGCTGGCCGGCCAGGAAGTGGCGCATCACCGGTGACATGCCGTGTTCGTGGCCGTTCCCGTCGCCGGCCATCGCGTTGTGTCCGTCGGTGTCGGTGAGCGAGAGGTGGATGTGGCAGGAGTTGCCCTCGCGCTCGTCGTACTTGGCCATGAAGGTGAGCGAGACCCCCTCTTGCGCGGCGATCTCCTTGGCGCCCGTCTTGTAGACGGAGTGCTGGTCGCAGGTGGTGAGCGCCTCGTCGTAGCGGAAGACGATCTCGTGCTGGCCGAGGTTGCACTCGCCCTTGGCGGACTCGACGACCAGGCCCGCGGCCTGCATCTCGTTGCGGATGCGGCGCAGCAGGGGCTCGATGCGGCCGGTGCCGAGGACGGAGTAGTCGATGTTGTACTGGTTGGCGGGGGTCAGGTCGCGGTAGCCGGAGTTCCAGGCCTGTTCGTAGGTGTCCTGGAACACCATGAACTCCAGCTCGGTGCCGACCATCGCGGTGTACCCGTGCTCGGCGAGGCGTTCCAGCTGGCGGCGCAGGATCTGCCGGGGCGCGGCCAGGACGGGCGAGCCGTCGTTCCAGGCGAGGTCGGCGAGGACGAACGCGCTGCCGGGATTCCACGGGATGCGCCGCAGGGTGGCGAGGTCGGCGTGCATGGCGAAGTCGCCGTAGCCGCGGTCCCAGGAGGACATCTCGTACCCGTCGACGGTGTTCATCTCGGTGTCGACGGCGAGCAGGTAGTTGCAGCCCTCGGTGCCGTGGGCGAGGACTTCGTCGAGGAAGAACTGTGCGGCGAACCGCTTGCCCTGGAGCCGCCCTTGCATGTCGGGGAAGGCCAGGACGACTGTGTCGATCTCACCACTGGCGACCAGGGAGCGGAGCTCCTCGGGCGCGAGCGGGGGCTTGCGGTCTACCACTGGAATCTCTCCTTCGGTGAGCCGAGGGGGTCTAAGGTATTGAACAGAACCATTGCTTGGGAAGGGGTGGAGCGGAGATGACCGATACGGCGAGTGAGGGCGACCCGATCGCACGGCTGAATCCCGTGCTGCGACAGGTGCGCGCGGGCAACGGTTTCGAGGAGGCGTTGGAACAGATCCTCCAGGTGGTCCGGCTGGGGCTGGTGCCGGGCGGGGAACGACTGCCGCCCGAGCGGGAGTTGGCGGAGCGGATGGGCATCAGCCGGGTCACGCTGCGCGAGGTGCTGAAAGTACTGCAGGACCAGGGCCTGGTGGAGGCCCGGCGCGGCCGGTACGGCGGAACGTTTGTGCTGGGCCGCCCCGACACGCCGGCCGGCGGCGCCGAGCAGGAGCTGCGCCGCCGGGTCGCGGGGGTGGACATCGAGGACGCGCTGCGGTTCCGCGAGGTCCTGGAGGTGGGCGCGGCCGGCCTGTGCGCCGCGCACGGGCTCACCGAGGAGGGTACGGAACGGCTGCTCGGCGCCCTCGCCGCCACCCACGACGCGCCGCTCCAGGACTACCGCCGCCAGGACACCCTGTTCCACCTCACCCTGTGCGAACTGGCCGGATCGCCCACCCTCACGGCCCAGTACGCGGCCGTCCGGGCGACCGTCAACGACCTGCTGGACTGCATCCCGCTGCTGGTGCGCAACCTGGAGCACTCGCAGCAGCAGCACACCGTGCTGGTCGAGGCGGTGCTGGAGCGGGACGCGGACTCGGCCCGCGCGACGATGCGCGAGCACTGCTGCGGCACGGCCGCACTGCTGCGGGGTTTCCTGGCGTGAACCGTCCGGGGCGGCGCCCGGCCGAGAGGTTTTCGTAACCCCTGTTTAACACCGGGGACTTGCGCGCTCCACCCTGATGACGCAAAGGTACGCCTCACAACCATTGCACGCGTCTCACCCCATCACCCGTTGCACCACCTTGCCCCAGGCAGGAGCGCACATGGCCGACGACATCGAGGCCCGGCTGACCGCCGCGCCCGGATCCACCAAGGCCCCGCAGGCCGGCGACACGTACCTGGAGCGCCGCACGCTGCGCCGCGGCAGCGCCGGGTGGCTGCTGCTCACCGGCCTCGGCGTCGCCTACGTCGTCTCGGGCGACTTCTCCGGCTGGAACGTCGGTCTCGCCCAAGGCGGGTTCGGCGGCCTCGCCATCGCGACCGCCCTGATGGGCGCGATGTACGCCTGCCTGGTGTTCTCGCTCGCCGAGCTGTCCGCCATCCTGCCCACCGCGGGCGGCGGTTACGGCTTCGCCCGCCGGGCGCTGGGCACCTGGGGCGGCTTCCTCACCGGTACGGCCATCCTCATCGAGTACATCCTGGCGCCCGCCGCGATCTCCATCTTCATCGGCGACTACGTCGAGTCGCTGCACCTCTTCGGCCTCACCTCCGGCTGGCCCGTCTACCTCGCCTGCTTCGCCGTGTTCATCGGCATCCACCTGTGGGGGGTGGGCGAGGCCCTGCGCTTCTCCCTCGTGGTCACCGCCGTCGCCGTGCTCGCCCTCATCGTCTTCGCGCTGGGCGCCTTCACCGAGTTCGACCCGGGCCGCCTCGACGACATCGCCGTCGACACCACGGCCGCGGGCGCGAGTTCGTGGCTGCCGCTCGGGTTCCTCGGCATCTGGGCCGCGTTCCCGTTCGGCATGTGGTTCTTCCTCGGTGTGGAGGGCGTCCCGCTGGCGGCCGAGGAGGCCAAGGACCCGGTGCGCTCGATGCCCCGCGCGCTGTCGATCTCCATGGGCATCCTGGTGCTGCTGGCCCTGATGACGTTCCTGGCCTCCACCGGCGCACGCGGTGCGGACGCCATCAAGGACGCGGGCAACCCGCTGGTCGTGGCGCTGGAAGGCGACCCGGGCCGGTCCTGGCTCAAGACCTTCGTCAACTACGCCGGCCTCGCCGGGCTCGTGGCCTCCTTCTTCTCCCTCATCTACGCGGGCTCCCGGCAGCTCTTCGCCCTGTCGCGGGCCGGCTACCTGCCGCGCTTCCTGTCCCTCACCTCCAAGCGCAAGGCCCCGTACCTGGGCCTGCTGATACCGGGTGCGATCGGTTTCGCGCTGGCCGCCGCCACCGGGAACGGCCCGCGCATGCTGAACATCGCGGTGTTCGGCGCGACCATCTCCTACGCCCTGATGGCCCTGTCCCACATCGTGCTGCGCCGCCGCGAGCCGGGCCTGGAGCGCCCGTACCGCACACCGGGTGGCGCCGCCACCTCCTCGGTGGCCTTCGTGCTGGCCCTGTCGGCGCTGGTCGCCACCTTCCTGGTGGACAAGGACGCGGCGTTCATCGCGCTGGCCGTCTACGCCGTCGCGCTCGCCTACTTCGCCTTCTACAGCCGCCGCCGGCTCGTCGCGTCCGCGCCCGAGGAGGAGTTCGCGGCGCTGGCCGAAGCCGAGGCGGAATTGACCCGCGACTGAAATCCTGACGCTGACCCGGACCCCGTCCACCTGGAGGTAGAACCGTGCCCAGGCCGCTCATCGGCATCACCACCTATGTGGAGGAGTCCACCCGCTACGGCGTGTGGGACCTCGCCACGTCCCTCGTCCCCTCCGGGTACTACGAACTCGTCCAGGCGGCGGGCGGTACGGCCGTACTGCTGCCCCCGGACGACCCGTCCCGGGCGGCGGAGGTGCTGAGCCGGGTGGACGGCCTGGTCGTCGCGGGCGGCCCGGACGTGGACCCGGTGCACTACGGCGCCCCGCGCGATCCCCGTACCGGCGCGCCCGCGACGGTCCGTGACACGTGGGAGCTCGCCCTGATCAGGGCCGCGCTGGAGTCCGGGGCCCCGCTGCTCGGCATCTGCCGGGGCATGCAGGCGCTGAACGTCGCCCTGGGCGGCACCCTGATCCAGCACATCGACGGCCACGTGGACACGCCGGGCGTCACGTCCTGGCACCCGGTCCGCCCGGTCGGCGGCACCCGTTACGCCGCGCTGGTCCCGGAGCAGGCCGAGGTCCCGACCTACCACCACCAGGCGGTGGACCGGCTGGGCGAGGGGCTGGTCGTCTCGGCGCACGCCCTCGACGGCACGGTCGAGGCCATCGAGCTGCCGGACCGGGACCGGTGGGTGGTGGGCGTGCAGTGGCACCCCGAGCGCGACAAGGACACCCGGGTGATGGCCGCCCTGGTCGACGCGGCGGCGGAGTTCAACCTCACGGCGCCCACCGCGGCCCTGGCCCCGGCGGCCCTTTAGACGCGGCCCGGGCGGCAACCCGTAATCCAGCTCGGGCGCCTGCCCGGCCCTCGTCCGACGGCTCAGGCGTGCTGCGGGACCTCGTCCTTCATGGCCGCCTTGAGCTGCTCGCGCAGCTCCGGGCTCGCCGTGTGGCCGTGCACGGACACGGCGTGCTCTTCCGCGGCGCGGACCAGTTCCGCCTCCTCGCCCGACATGAAGAGGCTGCAGTTCGATTCACTGGGGAATTTGCGGCAGTCGATCATCTTGCGCATCACGCGCCTCCTCGGATCCGACTGCCTCCATTGTCCGCCCGTACCGTCCCGGTGGCGAGCACTGGCCCCCGGTCGGCCGCGATGGGTTCGGTCACGCCGGGCGGCGGGTCAGGGAGAGCAGGTCGCGGGCCGGGCCGGCCGGGCGGGCGCCCGTCGGCCAGACCGCCCGCAGCGCCCGCGCCAGGGCCGCCCCGGCCACCGGCACCTCCACCAGCCGCCGGGACGCCAGCTCGTCCCCCACCGCCAGCTCCGACAGCACGCAGGGCCCCGCCCCGCTCAGCGCCGCCGACTTCACCGCGGTGGTGGAGGCCAGTTCCAGCAGCGGCCGCGCCAGCCCCCCGCACGCGGCCAGCGCCGCGTCCAGCACCTGCCGGGTCCCGGACCCCCGCTCGCGCAGGATCAGCGGGGCCGCGGCCAGCTCCTCGGCCGCCACCCCGCGCGAGCGCCGCGCCCACGGGTGCCCCGGCGCCACCGCCACCACGAGCCGGTCCTGCGCGATGACCGCCGAGTCCAGTCCCTCGGGCACGGAGAGCCCCTCCACGAAGCCCACGTCCGCTTCGTGCGCGAGGACCAGCTCGGCGACGACCGCCGAGTTCCCCGCGTGCAGCGACACCGCGGTCCCCGGCCGCTGCCCGCGCAGCGCGATCAGCCAGCCGGGCAGCAGGTACTCCGCGATCGTCATGCTGGCCGCGACCCGCAGCCGCGAGTCCCGCTGCCCGCGCAGCGCCTGCGCGCCCACGTCGAAGGCCTCGGCCGCCTCCACCACCCGCCGCGCCCAGTCCGTGACCAGCGCGCCCTGCGCCGTCAGCGTCGAGCCGCGCGGCGAGCGGTCCACCAGCGCCACCCCCAGCCGGGTCTCCATCGCCCGGATCCGGCTGCTAGCCGCCGGCTGGGTGATCCCCAGCCGGCGGGCCGCCCCGCTCAGGCTGCCGACCCGCGCGACGGCGAGCAGCAGCTCCAGCGCGCCCAGATCCGGCACCCGGTGCGCGAGCGGCACCCGTTCCTCATTACCCATAAACCCAGTTTATGCCCTCATACGGAACCGCCCCCTGCTCCCGGCCGCGCCGGGCGGCGAGGCTGGAGCCATGGCCACCACCCTCGTGCGACCCCGCACCACCCCCGCACCCGCGCCCCGGGCCCACAAGGCCCCCGCGCTCCGCAACCTCGGCCCCAACTGGTACGCCTCCGTGATGGGCACGGCGATCGTCGCCAACGCGGGCGCCACCCTCCCGTACCAGCTCCCCGGCCAGCGCGTGGCCTGCCAGCTCGTCTGGGCGCTGTCCGCCGCGGCCCTCGCCGTCCTGCTCACCGCCCGCACAGGGCACTGGCTCCACCACCGCGACCAGGCCCGCGCCCACCTGCTGGACCCCGCCGTGGCCCCCTTCTACGGGTGTCTGGCCATGGCCCTGCTGGCGGTCGGCGGCGGCACCATGACCGTCGGCAAGGACCTGATCGGCACCCCGGCGGCCGTCGCCGCCGACGCCGTGCTCTACGCCGCCGGGACCGCGATCGGTCTGCTGATGGCCGTACTCATCCCCTACCTGATGGTGGTGCGGCACCAGATCGAGCCCGCGCAGGCCACCCCCGTATGGCTGCTGCCCCTGGTCTCGCCCATGGTCTCCGCCGCCCTCGGCCCCCTGCTCATCCCCCACCTGCCCGCCGGCCAGGCCCGCGAGGCGATGCTGCTGGCCTGCTACGCCCTGTTCGGCGTCAGCCTGCTCGCCACCCTGCTGATGCTCCCCCTCGTCTTCGGCCGGCTGATCGTGAGCGGGCCGCTGCCACCGGCGCTGACCCCCACCCTGTTCCTGGTCCTGGGCCCCCTCGGCCAGTCGACCACCGCCGTGAACCAGCTCGCCGACATGGCCCCCCTGTCGATCGGCGCCCCTTACGCGGACGCGCTCCGCGCCTTCGCCGTGGTCTACGGGGTACCCGTGATGGGCTTCGCCCTGCTGTGGCTGGCCCTCGCCGCCGCGATGCTGGTCCGGGCGGCCCGGGGCGGCATGGGGTTCGCGATGACCTGGTGGGCGCTGACCTTCCCCGTCGGCACCTGCGTGACCGGCGCCGCCGGGCTGGCCCACCACACCGGCCTGACCGCCTTCGCCTGGCTGGCCACCGCCCTGTTCCTCACCCTGCTGGCCACCTGGCTGCTGGCCGCCGCCCACACCCTGCGCGGCCTGCTCACCGGCCGGCTGCTGCCCCGCTAGCCGGCGGCCCGCAGCGCCCGCGCCAGCACCGCCGGAGCCTGCACCAGCGAGGGCCCGTACCACGTCAGGTGCCGGCCGCTGACGAGGGCGGCCGGCAGGTCCGGGAACGCCTCGGGGCCGTCCCCGGCCGTGAACCGGTACGGCTCGTCGGGCAGGACCACCAGCTCACAGCCCGCGTCGTCCAGATCGGTCGGCGCGATCCGCGGGTAGCGCTCGACGTGCCCGGCGTGGACGTTGCGCACGCCGAGCCGGTCCAGCAGGTCCCCGGCGAAGGTGTCCCGGCCCAGGACCATCCACGGCCGCCGCCACACCGGTACGACGGCGCGCAGCGGACCCAGCGGCTGCACTGCCGCCCACGCCGCCTCGGCCTCGCCCAGCCAGGCCGGCCGCGCCAGCCCCAGCGCCCCGACCAGCACCCGGTCCATTTCGCCGAAGGCCTGCGCCAGCGTCCGGACCTCGGTGACCAGCACCGGCACTCCCGCCGCCCGCAGGGCCGCTGCCAGGTCCGGGGCCCGGTTCTCCTCCTCGTTGGCGATCACCAGGTCCGGGCGCAGCGCGATGATCGCGCGCACGTCGGGGTTCTTCGTGCCACCGATCCGTGCCGCTCCCCCGAGGTCCGCCGGGTGCGTACACCAGTCGGTGACCCCGACGAGCAGGCCGGGCGCGCTGACCGCCACCGCCTCGGTCAGCGAGGGCACCAGCGAGACGATCCGCCGCACGCCGCTCAGTGCTCCGGGGACGGCGGCTCGGACGTCGCGTGGATGTGCTCCCCCACCGCCACCACCAGGATCCGGGTGTCCTCGCTCACGGCCCGCCAGCGGTGCCGCACGCCACCGGACAGGAACAGCGCGTCGCCGTTCTCCAGCCGGTACGCCCGCCCCTCGGCCTCCACCTGGCAGGCACCCGCGACCACGTACATCAGCTCGTCGTTGCGGTGCTGGTACTCGCGCCCCGCGTCCTGGTCCCCGCTGAATTCGAGCGCGTGCAGCTGGTGGTGCCCGCGTACCAGGGGGCGCACGCCCGGGGCCGGCGCCAGGCCGGAGTCGTCCCCGGCCCGGACGAGGTCGACCGTGCGCGCCGTGTCGGAGGCGGCCAGCAGTTCGACGGCCGTGGTCTCCAGCGCGTCCGCGACCCGCTCCAGGGAACGCATGCTGGGCCGGGCCCGCTCGTTCTCTATCTGGCTCAGGAAGGGAACGGACAGACCGCTGCGCGCCGACACGACGGCAAGGGTCAGGTGGAGCGCGCGGCGCCGTTTGCGTACGGCCACGCCCACCCGGAGCGGCTGCTCCTTGGCGTCCTTCTCCTTCTCGTCCCTGCCGTCCGTGCCGATCTTGCCGTCCTTGTCGTTCATGTCGGGGCTGCCCTCCCCCACTCGTCGCACATCGGTGTGCTGTAAGCACCTTACGCAGCAACCGCCCCCGGATTCGCGTTCACGGCAGGACCGGCCGCCGGCCGCGGGCGGCGGGGCGGCTGCGGCATCATCGTCAGCGTGACGACACGACGCCTGATGCTCCTGGACACCGCCTCCCTCTACTTCCGCGCGTACTTCGGCGTGCCGGACTCCGTGAAGGCCCCGGACGGCACGCCGGTCAACGCCGTGCGCGGCCTGCTCGACTTCATCGGCCGGCTGGTCCAGGACCACCACCCGGACGACCTGGTGGCCTGCATGGACGCCGACTGGCGGCCCCAGTGGCGAGTGGAGCTCATCCCGTCCTACAAGGCGCACCGGGTCGCGCAGGAGCGGGAGGGCGGCCCCGACGTCGAGGAGACGCCGGACACCCTCACCCCGCAGGTGCCGATCATCGAGGCGGCGCTGGACGCGTTCGGCATCGCCCGGGTGGGCGTCGCCGGGTACGAGGCGGACGACGTCATCGGGACGCTCACCGCCCGTGCCACCGGCCCGGTGGACATCGTCACGGGCGACCGGGACCTGTACCAGCTGATCGACGACGGGAAGCGGCGGCGCGTGCTGTACCCGCTCAAGGGCGTCGGCTCGCTCCAGGTGACGGACGAGGCCTGGCTGCGGGAGAAGTACGGGGTGGACGGCCCCGGCTACGCGGACCTGGCGCTGCTGCGCGGGGACCCGAGCGACGGCCTGCCGGGGGTCCCCGGGATCGGGGAGAAGACGGCGGCGAAGCTGCTGGACGCGTTCGGCAGCCTGTCCGGGATCATCGCGGCGATCGACGACCCGGGGTCGAAGCTGACCCCCGCACAGCGCAAGCGGCTGGACGAGTCCCGGCCGTACCTGGCGGTCGCCCCGAAGGTCGTCAAGGTCGCCTCGGACGTCCCGCTGCCCCCCTTCGACCCCGCCCTTCCGGCGGCGCCCGCCCAGCCCGAGCTGGTCCAGGCGCTCGCCCGCCGGTGGGGCCTGGGCGGAGCCGTGGCCCGGCTGGGCAGCGCACTCCACCGCTGAGATGCTAACTTAGGGGAACCTAAGTTTCTGTGGAGTCAGGGGAGACGCCGTGGCAGAAGGACGCGCCCGCACAGTCGGCACCGCCGTCGTCGTACGCACCGAGCGGCTGACGCCGCACATGGTGCGGGTGGTGCTGGGCGGCGACGGGCTGACCGGATTCGGCGCGGGCGACTTCACCGACCATTACGTGAAGCTCCTCTTCGCCCCGGTCGGCGTCCGCTACGACGCCCCCTGGGACCTGGACCGGATCCGTGCCGAGCACCCCCGCGAGGAGTGGCCGCGCCAGCGGGCGTACACCGTCCGCAGCTGGGATCCGGTGCACCGGGAGCTGGCCCTCGACTTCGTGGTGCACGGCGACGAGGGCCTGGCCGGGCCCTGGGCGGCCTCCGTCCAGCCCGGCGAGGAGGTCCGGTTCCTCGGCCCGGGCGGGGCCTACGCCCCCTCCCCGACCGCGGGCTGGCACCTGCTGGCGGGCGACGAGAGCGCCCTGCCGGCGATCGGCGCGGCGATGGAGCGGATGCCGGCCGGCGCGGTGGTGCACGCGTTCGTGGAGATCGACGGCCCCGCCGACGAACAGAAGATCGCCACCCCGGACGGCGTCGTCCCGGTCTGGCTGCACCGCGGCGACCGCCCGATCGGCGAGGCCCTGGTGAAGGCGGTCTCGGCGCTGGAGTTCCCCTCGCGCGACGTCCACGCCTTCGTCCACGGCGAGGCGGGCTTCGTGAAGTCCCTCCGCCACCACCTCCGCGTGGACCGCGGCATCCCGCGCGAACGCCTGTCCATCTCGGGCTACTGGCGCCTGGGCCAGACGGACGAGGGCTGGCGAGCGATCAAGCGCGACTGGAACGCCAGGATCGAGGCCGAACAAGAACCCGCCGCCGCGGCCTGACACCCGGCCGCTCCAGCCCGGGGCGCAAACCCAGCCCCGCCGCCGATCGAGGCGCGGGCCGATCCAGCCCCGCCGGCGATCGAGGCGCGGGGTACGGGGCGGAGCCCCGGAAGCCCGGCGCGGCCGGGGCCGCGCAGCGAGGCGGCTCCGCAGACGAACCCCCGCAGCGCGGCGCAGCCCCCAGGCGGGGTCACCCGTTCAGCGGGACACTGACCCCATGCGTACCCTGCACGCACTCGCCACCGCCGGCGCCGCCCTCCTCGCCGCGACGACCACCACGGCAGTCACCACGGCGCCCGCCCCGCCCCCGGCCCCGCACCCCCTCATCAGCGACGCCGCCGTCGCCCGGGCCGTGGCCCGCCTCGACGCCACCGTCACCGCCATGATGTCCCGCACCGGCGTCCCCGGCGTCTCCGTCGCCGTCGTCCACGACGACAAGGTCATCCACCTCAAGGGCTTCGGCATCCGCAAGACCGGCGAGAGCGCGGCCGTCGACCCGGACACCGTCTTCCAGATCGCCTCCCTCTCCAAGCCCGTCTCCTCCACCGTCGTCGCCGGCGTCCTCAAGGACCCCGCCCAGTGGGACGACCACGTCTCCCTCCCCGGCTTCGCGCTGCGGGACCCCTGGGTCACCGGCCACGTCACGACGGCCGACCTCTTCTCCCACCGCAGCGGCCTCCCCGACCACGCCGGGGACCTCCTCGAAGACCTCGGCTACGACCGGGCCTACATCCTCGACCACCTGCGCCTGGAGCCCCTCACCCCCTTCCGCGCGAGCTACGCCTACACCAACTTCGGCCTCACCGCCGCCGCCGAGGCCATCGCCAGGGCCCGCGGCGTCAGCTGGCAGAAGCTCTCCGACGACACCCTCTTCAAGCCCGCCGGCATGACCCGTACCAGCACCGAGTTCGCCGCGTACGCCCACGCCCCCGACCGCGCCGCCACCCACGTCAAGAACCCCGACGGCAGCTGGAGCCCGCGCTTCGTCCGCGACCCCGACGCCCAGGCCCCCGCCGGCGGCGTCAGCTCCACCGCCCGCGACATGGCCCGCTGGATGCGCCTCCAGCTCTCCGGCGGCACCCTCGACGGCAAGCGGATCGTCCCCGCCGACACCCTCGCCCGCACCCACCTCCCCGAGATCGTCTCCCAGCCCGTCAACGCCACCGGCACGACCTCGTTCTACGGGCTCGGCTGGAACGTCGGCTACGACGCCGCCGGCCGGGTGCGCCTGAGCCACTCCGGGGCCTTCGACCTCGGCGCCAACACCAACGTCACGATGCTCCCCCTGGAGCGGCTCGGCATCGTCGTCCTGACCAACGGCGCCCCGGTCGGTCTCGCCGACGCCGTCGCGCTCGACTTCTTCGACGTCGCCGAGCACGGCAAGGCCACCGCCGACTGGCTCGGACTCCTCGCGCAGCTCTACGCCAAAATGGACGACGCGGGCCACTCGCACACCGACTACGCCCACCCGCCCGCCACCGCGAAACCGGCCCGGGCGGACTCCGCGTACACCGGCACGTACGACAACCCCTACTACGGCAAGGCCACCGTCACCGCGAACCCCGACGGCAGCGGCCTCACCCTCGCCCTCGGTCCGGAGCCGCAGCGCTACCCGCTCACCCACTACGACGGCGGCACGTTCAGCTTCGAGACCCGCGGCGAGAACGCCGTCGGCCGTACCGGCGCCACCTTCACCGACACCACCCTGCGCATCGAGTACCTGGACGCCACCCACCTGGGCACCTTCACCCGCCGGTAGCCGCCCCGGCAGGGCCTACGCTGGACCCCGATGAGACGCAGATCCCACATCCCGCCCGCCCCCCTGCCCCAGCTGGCCGGCATCGACCCGGTCCGGCTGCGGCTGCCCCCCGACCCGGACGGGCTGTGGGCGGACCTCGGCGCCTACCTCGCCGCCCGCTACGCCGGCACCCGCGGCGCCGAGTCCATGGCGCGGCTGCTGGACTCGGGCCGCGTCCTCGGCCCCGGCGGGCGCGTCCTGCGCCCGCGCGACCCGTACGAGCCGGGCGCGTTCCTGTGGTTCCACCGGGACATGCCGCCCGAGCCGGTCGTGCCGTTCCCGATCCGCGTCGTCCACCGTGACGCGCACCTCCTGGTCGTGGACAAGCCGCACTTCCTGGCCACGACCCCGCGCGGCACCCACGTCTTCCAGACCGCCCTGGCGCGGCTGCGCGTGGAGCTGGACCTGCCCGCCCTCAGCCCGGCGCACCGCCTCGACCGGATGACCGCCGGACTGGTGATGTTCAGCATCCGCCCCGAGGACCGCGGGGCCTACCAGTCGCTGTTCGAGCAGCGGAAGGTCTTCAAGGAGTACGAGGCCGTCGCCGCGCACGATCCGCGGGTCCGGCTTCCGCGTACGGTGCGCAGCCACATCGAGAAGGTGCGCGGCGAGATGGCCGCGGTGGAGGTGGCGGGCGCCGAACCGAACGCCGAGAGCCTCGTCGAGCTCATCGCCACCCGCGGGGAACTGGGCCGCTACCGGCTGACGCCGCACACCGGGCGCACCCATCAGCTGCGGGTGCACATGAACGGTCTGGGCCTGCCGATCCTCGGCGACCCCGTCTACCCGGTGGTCGCCGCGGCCGCGGACCCGGCCGACTACCGGCGTCCCCTCCAACTCCTGGCCCGCAAGCTCGCGTTCACCGATCCGCTGACCGGCACCGCCCACCGTCTGGAGAGCGGGCTGACCCTGCGGGCCTGGGACGACCTCCCCGGCTGGGAGGCCGGTCCCTGAAGCGGAAGCGCCTCAAAGGGCTCAGGCCTGCTCCCTGACCCCCGCGACCCGCAGCGCCGCGTCCGCGGCGGCCTCGGCGAAGGCGGCGACCGGCCGCGCCGGGTCGGAGCGGTGGACGAGCATGACCCCCTCGATGAGGCCGAAGACGAGGTCGTTGCGCAGGGCCAGCCCGGCCCGGTCCCCGGCCAGTTCGGCCCCGACCGAGGTGGCGCGCAGCAACTCCCGGTAGGCCCCGCGCAGTTCCGCGCGCATCCGGTGGAACTGCGCGAACCGGGCCCCGCCCACTTCGGGCAGCAGGTAGAGGGCGCCCAGGTTGTACGGGCCGCCGCACAGCAGCAGCACGTCGGAGCGGCACAGCTCCCACAGCCGCCGCGCGGCGGGGAGGGCGGTATCGGCCAGCAGCCGGCGGGCCAGCGCCAGTGAGGGCGCGACCGTGGATTCCAGCAGCTCGGCGAGGAGTTCCTCCTTGCCGCCGAAGTAGTGGTACATCGTCGCCTGGCGCATTCCGGCCCGTTCCGCGACGGTCCGCGTGGTCGTCGCCGCGTACCCGTGCACGGTGAACAACTCGGCCGCCGCGCAGAGGAGTTCCTCGCGCGGCGGCCGGTCGCCGTGCCGTCTCAGCTGATCAGCGCGTGGCCGACCGACCCGTCTCGGCCCTTCGTCCGTTCCCCCACTCATGCGCCGATCGTCGCACAGGACACGTCCGATCGATCATGGCAAGAGATGAGATCCGGCCGTCCCACCTCTCGGAGGAAGACCCAAATCCGCTTAGCCGACGGAGCTGTAGGCCACCACACCGCGAAGCAGCGCGTCCACGGCCTTGCGGGCGTTTCGCGCCACCGTGCTGCCGCCCTGGGAGGACGGCGGGGCGGAGGACGACGGCGCCGCCGCCGCGATCTGCCCGAGCACGTCGATGACCTGCTTGCACCAGCGCACGAAGTCACCGGCCGGCATCTCCGCTTCGCGCAGCACCTCGTCCAGGCTCTTGTCGGACGCCCACTGGTAGGCGGCCCACGCGAAGCCGAGGTCCGGCTCGCGCTGGCCCACGCCCTCCGCCTGGTTGATCCGGTGCTCCTCCTCCAGCGCGTCGAGCCGGCCCCAGATCCGGACCATCTCGCCCAGCGCCGCCTTCGCCGCGCCGCCCGGCACCTTGGGCGCCACCGCGTCGTCGGACTGGCGCGCCTCGAACACCAACGCCGAGACACAGGCAGCCAGTTCGGCAGGGCTCAGCCCCTCCCACACGCCCTCGCGCAAGCACTCGGACGCCAGCAGGTCCAGCTCCCCGTACAGCCGGGCGAGCCGCTTGCCGTGCACGGTGACCTCGTCCTCGCGCAGGTAGTCCAGGTCGGTCAGCAGGGCGTGGATCCGGTCGAAGGTGCGGGCGATGGTGTTCGTCCGCCCCTCGATGCGCCGCTCCAACTGCACGGTGTCCCGCTTGAGCCGGTGGAAGCGCTCCGCCCAGCGGGCGTGGTCCTCGCGCTCGTCACAGCCGTGGCAGGGGTGCGCCCGCAGCTCGGCGCGCAGCCGGGCGATCTCGCGGTCGTCGGCCGCGGCGGCCCGCCCGCGCCCCCGCCGCTCGGGGACTATGTGCCCGGCCTTGGCCCGCAGCGCGGACGCCAGGTCCCGACGGGACTGCGGGGAGCGCGGGTTGAACGTCTTCGGGATCCGCATCCGGTCGATCGCCTCCACCGGGACCGGGAAGTCGATCGCCGCGAGCCGCTTGACCTGCCGCTCCACGGTGAGCACCAGCGGCCGCGGCCCCTCGGTGTACTCGTACCCCCGGTGCCCGTTGGACCGCCCGGCCGGCATGCCCGGGTCCAGCACCAGCGCGAGCCCGGCGAACTTGCCGGTCGGCACGTGGATGACATCGCCCGGCTTGAGCTTCTCCAGCGAACCGGCCGCCTGGACCCGGCGCTGCGCCGCGCCCTGCTTGGCCAGCTCCGTCTCGCGGTCCTTGAGGTCGCGGCGCAGCCGCGCGTACTCCTCGAAGTTCCCCAGGTGGCAGGTCATGCCCTCCCGGTAGCCGTCCAGGCCCTCCTCGTTGCGCTGCACCTGCCGGGAGATGCCGACGACCGAGCGGTCGGCCTGGAACTGCGCGAACGAGGTCTCCAGCAGTTCGCGCGAGCGGTGCCGCCCGAACTGCTGCACCAGGTTCACGGCCATGTTGTACGAGGGCTTGAAGCTGGAGCGCAGCGGGTACGTACGGGTGCCCGCGAGCCCGGCGAGCGCCACCGGGTCCATGCCGCGCTGCCACAGCACCACCGCGTGGCCCTCGACGTCGATGCCGCGCCGCCCGGCCCGGCCGGTGAGCTGCGTGTACTCGCCGGGGGTGATGTCGGCGTGCTGTTCGCCGTTCCACTTGACCAGTTTCTCGAGGATCACCGTGCGCGCGGGCATGTTGATGCCGAGCGCGAGGGTCTCGGTGGCGAAGACGGCCTTGACCAGGCCGCGGACGAACAGCTCCTCCACGACCTCCTTGAAGGTCGGCAGCATTCCGGCGTGGTGCGCGGCAATGCCCCGCTCCAGCCCTTCGAGCCATTCGTAGTACCCGAGGACGTGCAGGTCCTCGGTGGGGATGGACGAGGTGCGCGCCTCGACGATCTCCCGGACCCGCAGCCGCGCGATCTCGTCGTTGAGCCGCAGCCCCGCGTGCAGGCACTGCTGGACGGCGGCCTCGCAGCCGGCCCGGCTGAAGATGAAGTTGATCGCGGGGAGCAGGTCCTCGTTGTCGAGGCGGGCGATGACCTCGGGCCGGCTCGGGGTCCAGATCCGGCCGCGGGAGCGCCGCTCGCGCTCGCGGTCGGCCTCGCGGACCATCTTGCCGCGCCGCCGGTCCTTCGGGTTGTACGTGCGGCTGTTCTCTTCCCGCGCCATGCGCAGCAGGTCGGGGTTGACCTCGCGGCGGGCGGAGCCGCGGCCGCCGTGGTCGGACTCCTCCTCGAACAGGTCGTAGACCTTGCGGCCGGCCATGACGTGCTGCCACAGCGGTACGGGCCGCTCCTCGGAGACGATCACCTCGGTGTCCCCGCGCACGGTGTCGAGCCAGTCGCCGAACTCCTCGGCGTTGGAGACGGTGGCGGAGAGCGAGACCAGGGTCACCGACTCGGGGAGGTGGATGATCACTTCCTCCCAGACGGCGCCGCGGAACCGGTCGGAGAGGTAGTGCACCTCGTCCATCACCACGTAGCCGAGGCCCAGGAGCGACTGGGAGCCCGCGTAGAGCATGTTGCGGAGCACCTCGGTGGTCATCACGACCACCGGCGCCTCTGAGTTGACGCTGTTGTCACCGGTCAGCAGGCCGACCTTCTCGGCGCCGTAACGCTTGACGAGGTCGGCGTACTTCTGGTTCGACAGCGCCTTGATCGGCGTGGTGTAGAAGCACTTGCGGCCCTGCCGCAGCGCGAGGTGCACGGCGAACTCGCCGACGATCGTCTTGCCGGAGCCGGTGGGGGCGGCGACGAGGACGCCCTTGCCCGCCTCCAGGGCCCGGCAGGCCTCTACCTGGTACGGATCCAGGCCGAATTCGTACATCTCGCGGAAGGGAGCCAGGGCGGTGGCCTCTTCGGCGGCGCGGATCCGGGCAGCGGCGTACCGCTGCGCGGGTGAGAGTTCTTCGGTCATCTTGTCTTCGAGCCTACCCGCCGCCTGTGACAACAGTCGGATCTTTACCGGGAGCCCCGATGACCGGCCCGGGGGCCGGGACCGTCAGGTGGCGTCGTCGTACCCGTTGATCCGCTCGCGCCCGCCGTCGTCCTGCGCGGGCAGGGCCGAGGCGGCCGGGGCCGCCTCCACCGCACCGATGGGCGCGGGCGTCAGGTCCAGCACGGAGGCCTCGTCGTCGTCCAGGCCGGCGTCGGGGTTGCGGCGCTTGCGCCTGCGGTCGTTGATCAGGCACAGGCCCAGCGCGATGAAGTACAGGGCGATGATCGGGGCGGCCAGCGACATCATGGTGAGCGGGTCGCCGGTGGGCGTCGCGAACGCCGCGAAGATCGTGATGCCGAGCACCATGATCCGCCACCAGCTCGCCAGCCGCCGGGCGGTGAGCACGCCGGTGAAGTTGAGCAGGATCAGCAGCAGCGGCAGCTCGAAGGCGAGGCCGAACACGACGACCATGCGCGTGACCAGGTCGAGGTAGTCGTCGACCGGCAGCAGGTTGCGCGCGTTGTCCGGCGTGAACTCCAGCAGGATCATCGCGGTCTGCGGGAGGATCTTGTACGCGAGTACGGCGCCGGCGGCGAACAGCGGCGCTCCGGCCGCGACGAAACCGACGGCGTACTTCTTCTCGTGGCTGTGCAGGCCGGGGGCGACGAACGCCCACAGCTGGTAGAGCCACACCGGCGCGGAGAGCACCACACCGGCGGTGAGCGAGACCTTGAGGGCGATCGAGAACGGCGCGATGAGGCCGTTGACGGTCATGTCGGCGCAGGGGCGGCCGTTGCGCTGCGAGACCACCCCGTTGGTGCAGCCCACGGAGTCCAGCATCGGCTTCAGCATGAAGTCGATGAGGTCCTTGTAGAAGAAGGCCGCCACCACGGTGATCACGAGGATCGCCAGGACCGACTTCATCAGGCGGTTTCTCAGCTCACGCAGGTGCTCGACAAGGGGCATCCGCCCTTCGGCGTCCTTGTTCGCTTGACCCTGCTTGCGGGCAGACTTGAGCAACCCACGTCCCTTGTCTCGTTGCAGATGCTGGCGTGACCGGTGAGGCCGCAGGCTGTCAGCCCTGGGTGGTGCGGTTCGGCTCGCCGACCGGACGGGCGCTGGTCACATCACCGGGCGAGGCCTGGATCGTGCGCGGCGCGGCCGGCTGCTGCGGGGCCTGGTCGGCGACGGGGGCGGCGGCTTCCTCGGCCTGGCCGTCCTGCTTCATCGCCTTGGCCTCGCTCTTGAGGATGCGGGCCGACTTGCCGAGGGAGCGCGCCATGTCGGGGAGCTTCTTGGCACCGAACAGCAGGAAGATCACGGCGATGATCAGGAGGATCTCAAGAGGCTTCAGATTGCCGATCATGGGCTGACTTCCTTCTCACCGAAACGGCTGGTTAAGGGTGGCGGGCGGGCCGGGACGCAGTCCCGTCACCGCTCCTGCATGGATCGTAACCCCCAGGGGTTAACGCCCGGCAATCACCCGGCGTCTCCCCGCCCCCTGCGGCGCGGGCCGACCCGGACCGGTCAGGGGATCGTACGACCCCGTACGCGAGGTTTCTACGAGACTACGCCAACCGGCTCGCCGCCCGGCCGGCCGCGGCCAGATCCGCGGCGGCCCGCTCCAGGTCGCCCGCGGCCTCGGTGACCCGGCGGCTGGCCTCGGCCACCTGCGCCGACAGGCGGCGCACCGCCAGGAACACCCGCACGGCCGGCACCGCCAGCACGGCGAGACCGAGGAAACCCAGGGCAATTGCGAGCATCGGCCACAGCATGGGAGGAGCCTAGCGCCGCCACCGCCTCACATGCTGCGCAGGGTGCTCACACCACCGCCCGTCAGCAGCTCGACGATCCGGTCCCCGGCGGGCTTGCGCACCTGCGCCCCGCACTGCGGGCAGGTGAACGAGTAGAACGTGCTGCGGCGGCTGCCGCCGATCGCCAGGCGCAGCGCGCCCGCCGCGAGCTCGAACCGCCCGCGGCACTCCGGGCACCCGGCCTTGAAGGTGACCGGACCGCCGCGGACCGCGCCCGTCCCGGGCCGCTTCTGCCCGGGACCGGCGGCCGGTCCCGGGCCGCCCCCCGATGTTGCCGGCATCGCTCCCCCTAGCCCTGTTCCCCGTATCCCGCGAGTGCCGCTCGTGCGGCGCTGCGCGCGCTCTCCGCCAGCTCCGGGGGCGACACGATCCGCCCCTCCCGGCCCAGCCGCAGCGCGAGCCGGCGCAGCGAGGCCGGATCCGGGCTGCGCAGCGTGATCCGCAGGCCGCCCCCGGCCAGCTCCTCGGCGCTGTCGTGCGGGTAGTACTCGGCGACCCAGCGCCCGCCGGGACCCACTTCGACCACGACCTCCGGGTCCTCCGCGGCCGGCTGGACCAGCCCCTCGGACAGGTCGCGCGGCTCGATCGCGGGCGGCTCGGCCCGCTCGTCCAGCAGCCGGATCTCCGCGACCCGGTCCAGCCGGAAGGTGCGCCGGGCCTCGGAGAGGTGGCACCAGCCCTCCATGTACGTGTGCCCCACCGCGAACAGCCGGATCGGGTCGACCGTCCGCTCGGTCAGCTCGTCCCGCGCCGGCGAGTAGTAGCGCAGCCACAGCCGGCGGCGCTCGGCGATGGCCCGGTCGACGTCCGCGAAGACCCCGCCCTCGGACTCGAACGTCACCGACAGCCGGGAGCTGGCCCCCGCCGCCTCGCCCGCGGCCGCCTCCAGCTTCGCGGTGGCCCGCAGCAGCGCGTCCCGGTCGCTCTCGCGCAGCCCCGGGAGGGTCGCCACCGCCCGGGCGGCGACCAGCAGCGCGGTCGCCTCGTCGGCGGCCAGCCGCAGCGGCTCGGCCGTCGACTCCCCCGACGCGTCGGGGTTGCGCCACCAGATGCGCTCCCCGTCGGTGTCGATGTCGAGCAGGTCCCCGCCGCGGAAGCTCGTCCCGCACATGGGCAGCACGTCGAGGTCCGAGATCAGCTCGTCCTCGGTGATCCCGAAGGCGCGCGCGACGTCGGCGACGTGCGCCCCGGGGCGTTCGCGCAGATACGTCACCAAGGACAGCATCCGGCGGGTCTGGTCAATGGCGTTCGCAGCCATGCTGGTACGTCTCCCCCTCAGGGCGTGCGTTCATGACATCCGAGCGGTACGGATTTCCCCGGCGCGGCCGCTCCCCGCCGCGGCCGGTCAGCCGAGCGCGACGGCGCGCAGCCGGTCCACCACGTCCGCCCGCAGATCGGCGGGCTCCACCACCACCACGTCCGGGCCGAACTCCACCAGCCAGGCGTCCAGGCCGTGCCCGTACGGGATCTCCAGCTCGTCCCAGCCGTCGTCGCCCTGCTTGACGGAGGTGGCCTTGGCCCGCAGCGGGTACCCGGCCCCGGCCCGCAGCCGGATCCGCGCGGTGCGGTCCGCGCTCTCCCCGGCCCAGCTCGCCACGGTCTCCCGCACCGTCACCACGTCCGGCACCGGCGCGGTGTACTTGGCGGCCCGCGAACGGACCTTGCCGGTGATCCGCGACAGCCGGAACACCCGCTCCGCCCCGCGGTCGCGGTCGAAGCCCGCCAGGTACCAGTGGCCCCGCCAGCACTCCAGCGCCCACGGCTCGACCTGCCGGGTCTCCGGGTGGGCGGCGGTGGACTTGCGGTAGTCGAACACCACCGGCCGCCGGTCCCGGCAGGCCAGCATCAGCGGCTCGAAGGCCGCCTCGTGGACCGGGATGCGCGGCTCGATCGCACTGTGCTGGCCCTCGTACGGGTCACCGGCCTCCGGCATCCCGCCCGCGCGCAGCTTCTGCAGCGCCCCGCTGGCGGCGCCCGCCAGCCGGGCCTGCTGCCATACCTTGGCCGCCAGCCCCAGGGCGGCGGCCTCCTCGGCGTCCAGGGAGACGGGCGGCAGCCGGTTGCTGTCCCGGCGGGCCAGGTAGCCGGTCTCGCCCTCCAGGTTCTCCACCGTCTCGATCACCAGGCCGAGTTCGCGCAGATCGTCCTTGTCCCGCTCGAACATGCGGTTGAAGGACTCGTCGTTCCCCGCTTCCAGGTACGCCTCGATGGAACCCCGCAGCTCACGCTTGCTCAGCGGCCTCCGGGTCCCCAGCAGACACAGCGCCAGGTTCATCAGCCGCTCGGCCTTGGCAATCGCCATCGACGCCCTTCCGCCCTTCCCGACGTACACCCGCCGGCGTACACACCCGTGACCGTTGACCGTACCGTCCCGGAGGTCCCCGGCAAAAGCGAGGGCCCCCGCCTCACGGCAGGGGCCCCACGGCTGTGACGGCGCGGTCGCTCAGGCGGCCATCAGGTCACAGACGAAGATCAGCGTCTCGCCCGGGGCGATCACGCCGCCGCCCGCGCCACGGTCACCGTACGCGAGGTGCGCCGGGATCGTGATCTTGCGACGGCCGCCGACCTTCATGCCCTGGACACCCTGGTCCCAGCCCTTGATGACCTGGCCGACACCGAGCTGGAAGTCCAGCGGGGCGCCACGGTTCCACGAGGCGTCGAACTCCTCGCCGGTCGAGAAGGCCACACCCACGTAGTGGACCTTGACGAACGCACCGGCCTTGGCCTCGGCGCCGTCGCCCACCCAGATGTCCTCGACCACGAGGTCGGTCGGGGCGGGGCCCTCGGGGAAGTCGATCTCGGGCTTCTCGAGCTTGTCGCTCACGGAACTGCTCCTCATACGAACCAACAGGAGGCGCCTCCCGGCCGGGGCCGGCAGGAAACCGGAACCAAGTGTTACATCACCGCGAGGATGTCGAGGCTGAACACCAGCGTCGAATTGGCCGGGATCGTCCCCTGCTCCTTGTCACCGAACGCCTGGTCCGGCGGAATCACCAACAGGATCCGGCTGCCGGCCTTCTTGCCCAGGATGCCGTCCTTGAGACCCTTGACCGACAGATCGGACAGCGGCCAGGTCACCACCGTGTCGGTGGCGTAGGTGCTCTCGAAGGTCTTGTCGTCCTTCCAGGTCTTGCCGTTGAACTTCACCACGACCGTGTCGGTGTCCTTCACGACCGGGCCGTCACTCTCCAGGACGTAGTTCGAGACCGGCTTCGCGGGCGCGGCGGTGTCCTTCGGGACGGTCACGGACACTTCCTTGCCGTCCGTGTTCGTACCGACCTTCGGCAGGTCCTTGTCCTCCTGCGGGACTTCCTTGCCCGTCGCCGACACCGGGACGCTGGCACCCTTGACGATGTCCACCACGAACACGAGCGTGGCGTTCGGCTTGATCTTCTCGCCCGAACCCTGCGCGCCGTAACCGAGGTCCGGCGGGATCACCAGCTCGACCCGGCTGCCGACCTTCTTGCCCGCCAGGCCCTGGTCCCAGCCCTTGATGACCATGCCGGCGCCGATGGTCACATCGAAGGTCTTGCCCTTGCTGAAGCTCTCGTCGAAGGGCTCCTTGCCGTCCCACACCTGGCCGTAGTAATTGACCTGGGCGACGTCCTTCGCCTTGAGCACCGGGCCGGTGCCCTCGTGGAGGACGACCGCCTTCAATTCCTTCGGCGGGTCGCCCTTCCCCTTCGACAGGGTCGGCTTCTCCCCGAACTCGGCGCCCTTCGTGATCGCGGGCACCCCGTTCTTCATCTGGGCGGAGTCGGAGCCGCTGTCGTCACCGCAGGCTGCCGTCGTCAGCAGCAGAAGGGGTACGACCAGCAGGCCGGCAAGTCGGCGCACGTGTTCCTCAGATCTCAGACGGCAACGCGGTCGCCCGCCACTCTAAGGCGTGGACGGGGCCCCGTACGAGATGCGTACGGGGCCCCGGCCAAGATCAGCGAGATGTCACACTTTGCCGCCGCCCAGCGGGCCGCCGAGCGGCTACATACCGGCGATCAGCTTCTCCACCCGGTCGTCCACCGAACGGAACGGGTCCTTGCACAGCACCGTCCGCTGCGCCTGGTCGTTCAGCTTCAGGTGCACCCAGTCGACGGTGAAGTCCCGCCGCTGCTCCTGCGCCCGGCGGATGAAATCGCCGCGCAGCCGCGCCCGCGTCGTCTGCGGAGGCACCGACTTGCCCTCGAAGATCTTGAGGTCGTTGCAGATCCGAGCTGCCTGCCCCTTGCGCTCCAGGAGGTAGTACAGCCCGCGCCGGCGGTGGATGTCGTGGTAGGCGAGGTCTATCTGGGCGACCCGCGGATTCGACATCGTCATGTTGTGCTTGCCCCGGTACCGCTCGATCAGCTGGTACTTCATGACCCAGTCGATCTCGGTCCCGATCCGGTCCAGGTCCTCCTCCTCGATCGCGTCGAGGGTGCGGCCCCACAGCTCCAGCACCTGCTCCACCACACCCGTACGGATGCCGCGGCGCTCGGCGAAGTCCAGCGCCTTGTCGTAGTACTCGCGCTGGATCTCCAGCGCCGAGGCCTCGCGCCCACTGGCGAGGCGCACCTTGCGCTGGCCGGTGATGTCGTGGCTGACCTCCCGGATCGCCCGGATCGGGTTCTCCAGGGTCAGGTCACGCATCACGGTCCCCGCCTCGATCATCCGCAGCACCAGGTCCGTGGCCCCCACCTTGAGCAGCATGGTCGTCTCGGACATGTTCGAGTCCCCGACGATCACGTGCAGCCGGCGGTACCGCTCCGCGTCCGCGTGCGGCTCGTCCCGCGTGTTGATGATCGGCCGCGACCGGGTCGTGGCCGAGCTGACGCCCTCCCAGATGTGCTCGGCGCGCTGGCTCACGCAGTAGACCGCACCCCGCGGAGTCTGCAGGACCTTGCCCGCGCCGCAGATCAGCTGGCGCGTGACGAGGAACGGAATGAGGATGTCCGCCAGACGGGAGAATTCACCGTGCCGCGCCACCAGGTAGTTCTCGTGGCAGCCGTACGAATTGCCCGCCGAGTCGGTGTTGTTCTTGAAGAGGTAGACGTCGCCCGCGATCCCCTCCTCGTGCAGGCGGCGTTCGGCATCGACGAGCAGGCCTTCGAGAATGCGCTCGCCGGCCTTGTCGTGAGTGACCAGTTCGGTCAGGTTGTCGCATTCGGGAGTTGCATATTCCGGATGCGAACCCACGTCGAGGTAGAGGCGGGCGCCGTTCCGCAGGAAGACATTGCTGCTGCGGCCCCATGACACAACACGGCGGAAGAGGTAGCGCGCCACTTCGTCAGGTGACAGTCGGCGCTGTCCCCTGAACGTGCACGTGACGCCGTACTCGTTCTCCAGCCCGAAAATGCGGCGGTCCATGACTGAACATTACGCCTTCTGCCCTGTTCTGAAACCGGGTTCGAGAGCGGGGTTCCGATCAGTTTCCCGCGAAGGGCTCCGACACGCCGTCCGCACGGGCCGCGCCGCCCTCCCCCGGCAGCTGCCCCGCACCCCCCGCGCCGGACCCTGCCACCGCCCGGCTGCGCCCGGCCGAGGCCAGCACCCGCTGAGTGGCCGTCAGCACCAGCAGTGCCGCACCGCCCGCCACACCCGCCACGGCGAAACCGGCCGCAGTACCCCCCAGTTCCACCGCGGGACCCGCCGCCGCCGTACCGATCGCAGCCCCCACGCCGAAAAAGGTCACCAGCCACGAGAACGCCTCCGTCACCGTTCCCGCCGGAGCGTGCCGGTCCACCACGATGAACGCACACGCGATCGCCGGCGCCAGGAACACCCCCGCCAACGCCGTCAGCGCCGTCATCGCCACCACCCCCGGCACCAGCATCAGCGGCAGGTAACCCGCCGCCAGCAACGCCACCAGCACCCGCAGCCGCCGCTCCGGCGCCCCCGGCCACTGCCGGGCCCCGTACAGCACCCCGCCGGCCAGCGCACCCAACCCCAGCGCCGCCATCAGCCAGCCGTACACCGCCTGGCCGCCATGCCCGTCCGCGTACGCCACACCCGCCACCGTGATCGACCCCAGCGCCGTACCCACGAAGAAGAACGCCCCCAGCAGCGCCAGCAGCCCGCGCGAGCGCAGAGCGCCGAGCCAGTGCGCCGCACGCGGCTCCGAACGCCACGCCCGCGACGGCTCCGAAACCACCACCGACAGGGCCCCCAGCACCCCGATCCCGTTGAGCAGCACCAGGGCGACCGCCGGGTCCCACAGCGACACGAACAGCGTCACCAGCAGCGGACCGACCGTGAACATGACCTCCTGGGCCACCGCGTCCATCGCGTAGGCGGCATGGACCCGCTCCTCCTTGCCGCCCAGCACCGACGGCCACAGCGCCCGCAGACCCCCCTCCAGCGGCGGCGTGAACAACCCCGCCACCACCACCGCCGCGTACGCCTCCGCCACCGACCCCGTCCCGGCGAGCGCCAGCCACACCATCCCCAGCGCCGACACCACCGCCGCCGGCAACTGCACCCGCGGCTGCCCGTACAGGTCCACCGCCCGGCCCAACAACGGCTGCCCCACCGCGTTCGCCACGCCGTACACCGCCGCCAACGCGCCCGCGAGGCTGTAGCTGCCCCCCTCCGCCCGGGTGAACAGCACGATCGCGATCGGCGCCGTCGCGTTCGGCAGCCGCCCTATGAGCGTCCCCGCCAGCAGCCTCGCGGCATGCCGGGTTTTGAGCAGCTCCGCATAACCCGCGGCCATGTCCGCTCCCTTCTGCCCGGATCAAGCCGGAGTAATACGTATAACGTGTGCCGCCATACGTACCATGGCCACAACCCGCCAGTCCAGACGGCCCACCCACCCCCACCGCCCCCACCCGCCGTGACCTCGCACAACAGGAGCCCCGAGTGACGAGACCCACCAGCCGGGACGTCGCCACCGCCGCCGGGGTCTCCCAAGCCACCGTCTCCCTCGTCCTCGGCGACAAATGGCGCGGCCGCGTCTCCGAACGCACCGCCGCCCTCGTCCGCGAAACCGCCACCCACATCGGCTACCGCCCCAACCTCGCCGCCCGCAACCTCCGCCTCGGCAGCACCCGCACCGCCCTCCTCGTCGTCCCCGCCCTCACCAACGAATTCTTCGCCCGCGTCTACACCGGCGCCGCCGAAGTCGCCGCCGAACACGGCTTCGGCGTCGTCCTCTACCCCTCCCCCGACGGCACCGGCCCAGCCCGCGACCCCTTCGCCTCCGCCCGCGCCGCCCTCGACGGAGTCATCGCCTCCTCCATGGCCGCCGACGCCCTCGACGCCATCGGCGGCAACGGCCTCCCCCTCGTCATGCTCGACAGCGACCCCGCCTCCCACACCGCCGCCGCCCACGTGAACCTCGCCATGGCCGACGGCATGCGGCAAACCGCCGAGCACCTCCTCGCCCACGGCCACCGCCACTTCCTCCACCTCGCCTCCGCCGTCGACTCCTGGACCTTCCACATCCGCGCCCGCGCCCTCGCCGGCCTCCTCGAAGCCCCCGCCGAGCTGCGCACCGTACGCGCCCCCCTCACCGTCACCGGCGCCCGCACCGCCCTGGAAGCCGCCCTCAGCACGCCCGGCGCCCGCCCCACCGCCGTCATCTGCGACGACGACATCCTCGCCGCCGGTGCCTGCAAAGCCGCCCGCCGCCTCGGCCTGCGCGTCCCCGACGACCTCTCCGTCACCGGCTTCGACGACCTCGCCCTCGCCACCGCCGTCGAACCCGAACTCACCACCGTCCGCCTCCCCGCCGAAACCGTCGGCCGACAGGGCATGACCGCCCTCCTCGCCGTCCTCGAAGGCGCCCACTGGTCCGCCCCCGACATCCCCGTCGAACTCGTCGTCCGCGACTCCTCCGGCCCCGCCCCCCGAGCCTGAACGCACGAAAGCCCCGGCCCGCCGCAACGGCAGACCGGGGCTCCCCCGACACGCACTACTCCGCGTCGTCCTCCGGACCCTCGTCGTTCGACACCGCGTCGGCCTGCGCCGCCGCCGGCACGTCCGCCTCCAGCAGCCGCGCCAGCTGCCGGCCCCGGATCCGCTTGAACTTCCGCTGCTGCGGCCGCGTCCGGTCGAGCACCGCGACCTCCAGCCGCTCGGCCGGAATCGACTTGTCCGCACCGTTCGCCTGACTGGACAGCGCCTGCACCGCCAGCTTCAACGCCTCGGACAACGTCATCCCGTCCTGGTGCCGCTGGTCCAGGTACGTACTGATCTGCTCGGCATTGCCACCGACCGCGACCGAACCGTGCTCGTCCACGATCGACCCGTCATGCGGCAGCCGGTAGATCTGGTCCCCCGCGGCCGTCGCACCGACCTCCGCCACGACCAGCTCCACCTCGTACGGCTTCTCACCCGCACTGGAGAAGATCGTGCCCAGCGTCTGCGCGTACACGTTCGCCAGCCCACGGGCCGTCACGTCATCGCGGTCGTAGGTGTACCCGCGCAGATCCGCGTACCGCACACCGCCGATCCGCAGGTTCTCGTACTCGTTGTACTTGCCGGCGGCCGCGAAGCCGATCCGGTCATAGATCTCGCTGAACTTGTGCAGCGCACGGGACGGGTTCTCCCCGACGAACACGATGCCGTCGGCGTACTGCAGCACGACGAGGCTGCGACCGCGGGCGATGCCCTTCCGGGCGTATTCCGCCCGGTCGGCCATGGCCTGCTGGGGTGACACATAGAACGGAGTCGACACCGGCTGTCCGTCCCTTTCTTCTGGGTCCTACGGGGCGACGGATGGTCAGAGCAGGGCGGCGCGCGGGCCGTCCGGCTGCTCGAGCCGACGGTTGGTGACCGTACGGGCGATCTCCTGCGACTCGTCGTCGCTCAGCCGACGGAAACCCTCATCGGTGATGACGGTGACGATGGGATAGATGTGGCGGTAGAGGTCGGGCCCACCGGTCGCCGAGTCGTCATCGGCGGCGTCGTACAGCGCCTGCACGACCAGCGTGGTGGCCTGCTCCTCCGTCAGGTCGGGGCGGTACAGCTTCTTCATCGAGCCCTTGGCGAAGATCGAGCCCGAACCGGTGGCGGCGAAACCGTGCTCCTCGGAGCGTCCGCCGGTCACGTCGTACGAGAAGATCCGGCCCTTCTCCTTGGCCTCGTCGTACCCGGCGAACAACGGCACGACGGCCAGCCCCTGCATCGCCATCCCCAGATTGCTCCGGATCATGGTCGAGAGCCGGTTCGCCTTGCCCTCCAGGGACAGGGTCGCCCCCTCCACCTTCTCGAAGTGCTCCAGCTCCAGCTGGAACAGCTTCACCATCTCCACGGCGAGACCGGCGGTGCCGGCGATGCCGACGGCGGAGTACTCGTCGGCCGGGAACACCTTCTCGATGTCCCGCTGCGCGATCATGTTCCCCATGGTCGCCCGCCGGTCACCGGCGAGCACGACCCCGCCGGGGAAGGTGACGGCCACGATGGTCGTCCCGTGCGGCGCCTCGACGATCCCCTCCGGCAACTTGCGATTGCCGGGCAGCATGTCGGGCGCCTGCGCGCCCAGGAAGTCCATGAAGGACGAGGACCCCGGCGTCAGGAAGGCTGCCGGTAGACGCCCTGTGCTACGAGTGTTGGGTTCCACAGGTTTCCTTCCACGTAAGCGGCTGCACGCCGTATGACGTCCGGCCGATCCTTGAACTGCCCCAGTGCGGCGTTACAGCTGAAGCACAGTACGCCTCGGACCTTACCCGTCTGATGATCGTGATCAACGTGCTCCGGAGGAGCCTCTTGGCAGATCCCGCAGAGGCCCCCTTGCGCTGCGATCATCAGGTCGCGCTCCTCCTCGGTGATGCCGTAGGAACGCTTGAGGTGACCCGCCCGGCCCTGGATGGCTCGGCAGGCCTTGCACCGTGTGGACAGCCCGTCCGAGGCTGTGGCGTTCTTGTGCCATTCACTGTGCCGCTTGACCTCACCGCACTGTCGGCACAGCTTCCACCCTGCCGGAACCTCTACCTTCTCCTTGACGACTTTGCCCATCGCCGCCCGACGACGCCGGTAGTGCTGCGCCCCGCAGGACGCTACGCACTCCCGGCAACGCGGTTGCAAGCCATCCCCGCGATTGCGGTCTGAGGCGAACCCGCTTAACGGCACGTCCCGGCCGCAGCCGCGGCACCACTTCGTTCAATTGGACATGCAGGTAACTCTGGCGGCTTCACCTCAGATTCGAAGGCTATTCGCCGCCTTTTTGTACGAAACTCCGAACGAAATCCTCAGCATTCTCCTCAAGTACATCGTCAATCTCGTCAAGTACCGAGTCGACGTCGTCGGAGAGCTTTTCCTGGCGTTCCTTGAGGTCGGTCGATTCCTCGACCGCGGCCTCCTCGACCTCCTCGGTCGAGCGCGTCGCCTTCTGCTGTCCGCCGCCGGTGTCCTTGGTCGCCATGTCTACCTCACCCCGCTCGGTTCGCACGCTCACGTCGAGTGGTCCCGGACCGGGACCACTCCCAAGATCAGACCTTATGCCGGACCCTACAAGGAGGGTCCGACATTCGTCCCCGCACTTTCACAACGTCCGGGTGTTCCCATGATTCCCAGACCGGGGCCCTTTCAGGCCCCGCCCGGGCCGCCGATAGCGTCGGGCCCCGCTCAGCGGCCCGACAGCACCCGTACCAGGTCCTCCGCCGTGCGGCAGCGGTCCAGGAGCTCCTTGACGTGCGCCCGGGTCCCCCGCAGCGGCTCCAGCGTCGGTACGCGCTGCAACGAGTCGTGGCCCGGGAGATCGAAGATCACCGAGTCCCACGAGGCCGCCGCGACGTCGTCCGCGTACTGCTCCAGGCACCGGCCCCGGAAGTAGGCCCGGGTGTCCTCCGGGGGCTTGCCCTCGGCCCGCTCCACCGCCGGCTCCTCCAGCAGCCGCTTCATCTTGCCGCGGGCCACCAGGCGGTTGTAGAGGCCCTTCTCCGGGCGTACGTCCGCGTACTGGAGGTCGACCAGGTGCAGCCGGGCCGCGTCCCAGTCGAGCCCGTCGCGCCTGCGGTAGCCCTCCAGGAGCTCTCGTTTGGCGATCCAGTCCAGCTCCCCCGACAAGCTCATCGGGTCGGTCTCCAGGCGGCCGAGGACGTCCTCCCACCGAGCGAGGACGTCCTTGGTCTGCTCGTCCGCGTCCGTCCCGAACCGCTCGTCCACGTATTTGCGGGCCAGTTCGAAGTACTCCATCTGCAGCTGCACGGCGGTGAGTGTCCGACCGCTGCGCAGCGTGATCAAGTGGTGCAGGTCGGGGTCGTGGGAGACCTGGTGGAGGGTGCGTACGGGCTGGTCGACGGCCAGGTCGACGTTGATGAACCCGTCTTCGATCATGGACAGGACCAGCGCGGTCGTGCCGAGTTTCAGGTAGGTGGAGATCTCCGAGAGGTTGGCGTCGCCGATGATCACGTGCAGCCGGCGGTACTTCTCGGCGTCGGAGTGCGGCTCGTCGCGGGTGTTGATGATCGGCCGTTTGAGGGTCGTCTCCAGGCCGACCTCGACTTCGAAGTAGTCGGCGCGCTGGCTGATCTGGAAGCCGTGGTCGCGGCCGTCCTGGCCGATGCCGACGCGTCCGGCGCCGGTCACGACCTGGCGGGAGACGAAGAAGGGGGTCAGGTGGCGCACGATGTCGGAGAAGGGGGTCTCCCGCTTCATCAGGTAGTTCTCGTGCGTGCCGTAGGAGGCGCCCTTGTTGTCGGTGTTGTTCTTGTAGAGGTGGATGGGCTGTGCGCCGGGGAGCTGGGCGGCGCGTTCGGCGGCCTCGGCCATGATCCGTTCGCCGGCCTTGTCCCAGAGGACGGCGTCGAGCGGGTTGGTGATCTCCGGGGAGCTGTATTCGGGGTGGGCGTGGTCGACGTAGAGGCGGGCGCCGTTGGTGAGGATCACGTTGGCGAGGCCGATGTCCTCGTCGGTCAGCTGGCTGTTGTCGGCGGCCTCGCGGGCGAGGTCGAAGCCGCGGGCGTCCCGCAGCGGGTTCTCCTCCTCGAAGTCCCAGCGGGCTCGGCGCGCCCGGTGCATCGCCGCCGCGTAGGCGTTGACGATCTGGGACGAGGTGAGCATGGCATTGGCGTTCGGGTGTCCCGGGACGGAGATCCCGTACTCCGTCTCGATCCCCATTACTCGCCGTACGGTCATGCGGCCCTCCTTGCCCGGCGGCGCTCCCGTCCGGGAGCGGCGCTCAAGTACCGCTGGTGCTCCGATGCGTCGTGTGCGGCGTCCGTTCCCGCACTGCGCGACCTGCGGTACGGAAGAGCCTAGAACCACTCCGCGCTGGTGGGGAGATCATTTCAGTCATTGAATTTGTCCTGCCACCGGCTGGAAATGCAGTCGGTAAAGCAGTCGGCTGCGGGTGCCCCGGTCGGGGCATCCGCAGCCGCCCCGCTTTGTCAGAGGTACTGACCGGTGTTTGCCACCGTGTCGATGGAGCGTCCGGTGTCCGCGCCTTGCTTTCCGGTGACGAGGGTGCGGATGAATACGATCCGCTCGCCCTTCTTTCCGGAGATTCGGGCCCAGTCGTCCGGGTTGGTGGTGTTGGGCAGGTCCTCGTTCTCCTTGAACTCGTCCACGCAGGCCTGGAGGAGGTGGGCGACCCGCAGGCCCTTCTGGTTGTGTTCCAGGAAGGCCTTGATCGCCATCTTCTTGGCCCGGTCCACGATGTTCTGGATCATGGCGCCGGAGTTGAAGTCCTTGAAGTAGAGGACTTCCTTGTCGCCGTTGGCGTACGTGACCTCGAGGAAGCGGTTTTCCTCGCTTTCGGCGTACATCTGCTCGACGACGGTCTGGATCATGCTGTGGACGGTGCCGGCCGTGGAGCCCTGGTGTTCGGACAGGTCGTCCGCGTGCAGGGGCAGCGAGGCCTTGAGGTACTTGGCGAAGATGTCCTTGGCGGCCTCGGCGTCCGGGCGCTCGATCTTGATCTTCACGTCGAGGCGGCCGGGGCGCAGGATGGCCGGGTCGATCATGTCCTCGCGGTTGGAGGCGCCGATGACGATGACGTTCTCCAGGCCTTCCACGCCGTCGATCTCGGCGAGGAGCTGGGGGACGATGGTGTTCTCCACGTCCGAGCTGACGCCGGATCCGCGGGTGCGGAAGAGGGATTCCATCTCGTCGAAGAAGACGATGACGGGGGTGCCCTCGCTGGCCTTCTCGCGGGCACGCTGGAAGACGAGGCGGATGTGCCGCTCGGTCTCGCCGACGTACTTGTTGAGGAGTTCGGGGCCCTTGATGTTCAGGAAGTAGGACTTCCCGGTGGGGCGGCCGGTGACCTCGGCGACCTTCTTGGCAAGGGAGTTGGCGACGGCCTTGGCGATGAGCGTCTTGCCGCAGCCGGGGGGGCCGTAGAGCAGGATGCCCTTCGGCGGGCGCAGTTCGTGCTCCTTGAAGAGGTCCGGGTAGAGGTAGGGGAGCTCGACCGCGTCGCGGATCAGTTCGATCTGGTCGCCCAGGCCGCCGATCTTGTCGTAGTCGATGTCCGGGACCTCTTCGAGGACGAGGTCTTCGACCTCGCTCTTGGGGACCACTTCGTAGACGTAGCCGGAGCGGGGTTCGAGGAGCAGGGCGTCGCCGGGGCGGATGGTGATGTCCAGGAGCGGCTCGGCGAGCCTCACCACCCGTTCCTCGTCGGTGTGCCCGATGACCAGGGCGCGCTCGCCGTCCTCGAGGATTTCCTTGAGGGTGACGATGTCCCCGGCGCGCTCGAATTCCATGGCTTCGACCACGTTGAGCGCTTCGTTGAGCATGACCTCCTGGCCGCGCCGGAGCTCTTCCGGGTCGACGCTGGGGCTCACGTTCACGCGGAGTTTGCGGCCTCCGGTGAAGATGTCGACGGTGCCGTCCTCGTTGGCTTGCAGGAAGACACCGAAGCCGGCCGGCGGCTGGGCGAGCCGGTCGACTTCTTCCTTGAGGGCCACGATCTGGTCGCGGGCCTCACGGAGGGTATTCGCCAGTCGTTCGTTCTGTGCGGATACACCGGCCAGATTCGTCTGGAGCTCTACGATCCGCTCTTCGAGAATCCTCGTGTGACGCGGTGAGTCGGCGAGCTTGCGTCGCAGGACGGCGATTTCCTGCTCGAGATAGGCAACCTGGCCAGCGGGGTCCTCGGACCCTCGCCCGGGCCGGATGCCGCGGTTGATGTCGTCGTCGTGGGCTGCCACGGTCCTCACCTCCTCCAAGGGGAGCTGGACGCTTCCTGACCCTACCTGGGCTGGTGGTGATTGAAACCCCTAGATCACAAAGACGGTAGAGGTGTGTCCGATCTTCACCCTTGCGTACTCCCTCTCGTCAAGGAAATACCCACCCAGCAGCATCGGAAAGCAGCCGGTTGTAAGGTCGAAGCGTTCAACACCCGTCAGGGCCCGCGCGACTTGTCGCGAGTTGTGACCGGGAAGGATCACTCAGTGCAGGGAACGGCAGGAGATATGACCGTGCAGCAGGAGGCAACCTCCGACCGAACCGCCGGCGCCGGCGAGGCCGAGGCGTCGCTGGAGGTGTGGATCGACCAGGACCTGTGCACCGGCGACGGCATCTGCGTGCAGTACGCCCCGGAGGTGTTCGAGCTGGACATCGACGGTCTGGCTTACGTGAAGAGCGCGGAGGACGAGCTCCTCCAGGCCCCGGGGGCGACGACTCCGGTTCCGCTGACGCTGCTGCGGGACGTGGTCGATTCGGCGAAGGAATGCCCGGGTGACTGCATCCACGTCCGCCGCGTTTCGGACAGGGTCGAGGTGTACGGCCCTGACGCGGAGTGACGGTCACACAGCTGCGGGGCGCGAGTCGGTAAGCTCCTGGCGGAATTTTCCGCCCTCCCAGCGCCACTTGGCGAGCTGTTCGGTGTCGGGGCTGTAGCGCGGGACCGCCGGTGAGGAATAGCCGAAGAGACGTGCCGTTACGGTGCCGTCACTGATGGTGAGGTCGGTGGCGGTCTGCCGTCGGCCGGCTTCGAGCAGGGTGGCGACGACGCGCGGCGGGGCGCCCGGGGTCTTGTCCTGGGTGAGGACGTAGATGGCGTGCGGCGGGGTGCCGGAGCCCGCGTCGCAGCGGACGGCGGCCACGGTCTCGGGGCGGCCGTCGCCGTCGAGGTCGCCCTGGGCGGTGGCGGTGACGGCTTGCGGCATGCCCCTGCAGTCGAGCGGGTAGCTGACGGCGTGCGCGTCGGGGGCGGTGGCCGGGGGGCCGGCGGGGGCCGCCGCGGAGGTTGCGGTGACCGGGGCGCCGGTCGCGGGGCCGGGCTGGAGGAAGCCCGCGGCGGCTATGACGGCGGCCATGGCGGTGGCCGTGGCGACCCAGTGGATGGCGTCGGCGCCACCGTGGGCCAGGGTGTCCAGTACGGGGGCCGGCTCGGTGGGGCTGTGCAGCACGCGGGGTGTCTCCTGTGCGAAGGGTGACGCGGTGCCAGCATCGTGCCATACCTCACACCGGGGTGGAACGGGTGGGTCCGTGCGGGTGCCGACGGCTTCCGGCGCTGTCGTCCCCGGCAACGAGAAGGCGCTGTGGCGCAGTTCCCGTCCGGTCGGGGGAACTGCGCCACAGCGCTCTCGTGTTGGGGTCTGCGCCGGGTGGGCGCGGGCCGGTGGGTCAGTCGCGGTCGCCGCCGCGGCTCTGGCTGCCCGGTCCTTCGTAGTCCTCGCCGTAGGCGCCCTTGGAGGGGCGGCGGCGGCGCATCGGGGGTTCGACGCCGTCCGCGAGGCGGCGGGCGGTGACGAGGAAGCCGGTGTGGCCGATCATCCGGTGGTCCGGGCGGACGGCGAGGCCTTCGACGTGCCAGTTGCGGATCATCGATTCCCACGGCTGCGGCTCGGCGTAGCAGCCGAACTCGCGGATGGATTCGACGGTGCGCGAGAGCTGGGTGGTGGTGGCCACGTAGCAGCAGAGGATGCCGCCGGGGACGAGGGCCTTGGAGACGGCTTCCAGGCACTCCCAGGGGGCGAGCATGTCGAGGATCACGCGGTCGACGTCGGTGTCGGACAGGTTGTCCTGGAGATCGCCGACGGTGAGCTGCCACGCGGGGTGCGGGCCGCCGAAGTAGCGCTCGACGTTGGCGGTCGCGATCTCGGCGAAGTCCGCGCGGCGCTCGTAGCTGTGGAGCATGCCCTGGTCGCCGATGGCGCGCAGCAGGAAGCTGCTCAGGGAGCCGGAGCCGACGCCGGCTTCCACGACGCGGGCGCCGGGGAAGATGTCGGCGAAGGCCAGGATCTGGCCGGCGTCCTTGGGGTAGACCACGGCGGCACCGCGGGGCATGGACAGGACATAGTCGGGGAGCAGGGGGCGCAGCGCGAGGTAGGCGACGTTTCCCGTGGTACGGACAACACTGCCCTCGGGAGCACCGATCAGCTCGTCGTGCGGGAAGGAACCCTTGTGGGTGTGGAAATTCTTCCCGGCTTCGAGCGTGAACGTGTAGTGGCGGCCCTTGGGGTCGGTGAGCTGAACCTGGTCCCCGACCTCGAAGGGCCCGCGTCGGCGGGCGGCACCGGTCGGTTCGGACATGTGACCAGTGTATTGGGTTCAGGACTGGGGCCGCGCCATGGCCTTCACGAAGGCTTTTTCGACGTCCGTGGTGGACAGGACCCCGTAGATCCGGCCGCCGGGTTCGAGGACGAGGTATTCGGTGGCGGGGGTGGCGCGGAGGTGGTCGAGGAGTTCTTCGCCGGCGAGGTCCGCTGAAACCTTCATGCCCTCGGTGAGGTCTTGGGAGAGGGTGCTGACGGCGATCCAGGGGCGGCGGTGTTCGGGGACGGAGGCGATGGCGGTTTCGCGGACGATGGCGGTGGGGTCACCGTGTCCGTCGACGACGACGAGGGCGCGGGCTCCGGCTTCGTTGGCGCGGCGGAGCGCTTCGGAGAGGGGGGTGGCGTTCTCGACGGGGATGGCGCGGCGGGTGAGGGCGCGGGCCTGGAGTTCGGGGAGGTGCTGGCGCAGACGGGCCATGCGCAGGCTGTTGCCGGCGCCGGTCCAGATGATGGCGGCGAGGATCGCGGCGAGCAGGGCGTCCATGACGGTGTCCATGCCGCCGATCTCCTGGCTGCGGTTGCCGAGGAGTCCGGTCTGGGTGACCAGGGGCAGGCCGATGAGGACGGTGACGGCGAGGGCGCGGCCGACCCAGGCGGCGGCGACGGTGCCGGCCATGGGTTTTCCGGTGATGCCCCAGATGACGGCGCGGAGCATGCGGCCGCCGTCGAGGGGGAGGCCGGGGAGCAGGTTGAAGACGGCGACGAGCAGGTTGGAGATCATGAGGCCGGCGAGGAGGACGCCGGGGACGGTGGGTGCGTCGACGGCTTCCATGCCGAGGTAGAAGGCGCCGGCGAGGAGGAGGGAGAGGAGGGGGCCGACCGAGGCGAGGACGAATTCGCGGGCGGGGGTTTCGGCTTCCTTCTCGATTTCGGAGACGCCGCCGAAGAACTGGAGCCGGATGCGGCGTACGGGGAGCCGGAAGCGCAGGGCGGCGACGGTGTGTGCGAGTTCGTGGACGAGCACCGAGGCGTAGAAGGCGACGGCGAAGAAGAGGGAGACGAGGTAGCGGGCCGGTCCGAGTTCGGGCAGGACGCGGTCGAGCTGGTTGCCGAAGACCCAGGTGATGAGGGCGGCGACGAGGAACCAGCTGGGCGAGACGTAGACGGGTACGCCGAAGGGGCGGCCCATGAGGAGTCCGCCGCCCGGGTCGGAGCGCTTGGGTGCGCGCTCACCGGTTTCGTCGGTGTCTGGCACGGCTGTCCTTCGTTCGGTGCTGTCCGGTGGGGCGGTGCCGCCGGTGGTGTGCGGGGCGTTGTGCGGGTGTGTCGGGTGGGTGTGCCGTGGTGCGGTAGCACGGTGTGATGCTCTGATCATGCAGTGCGAGGGGGCTCGGAGTCGATGGTATGCGCGTGCTGTCGGTGGCGGGTCGTAGGGTTTTACGCATGACGACGAGCCCCGGTCCTGTTCCTGGCGTGGCCGCTGCCGCTGCCGATGCCGCGCCCGACGGGCCGGCCGGCGCGGTGCGGCCCGCCTCGCTGTCGCCTTCGCGGGCGAGCGATTTCATGCGGTGTCCGTTGCTGTACCGGTTCCGCGTGATCGACAAGCTGCCGGAGAAGCCGAGTGCGGCGGCGACGCGGGGGACGCTGGTGCACGCGGTGCTGGAGCGATTGTTCGACCATCCCGCGCAGGAGCGGACGGCGCCCCGGGCGAAGGCGTTGGTTCCGGGGCAGTGGGACCGGCTGCTGGAGGCGAAGCCGGAGCTGACGGAGCTGTTCCCGGCGGGTGACGAGGGGGAGGGTCTGGCGCGTTGGCTGACGGAGGCCGAAGCGCTGGTGGAGCGGTGGTTCACGTTGGAGGACCCGACGCGGCTGGAGCCGGTGGAGCGGGAGTTCTTCGTGGAGACGGAGCTGGAGTCGGGGCTGCGGCTGCGCGGGATCATCGACCGGGTGGATGTGGCGCCGACGGGCGAGGTCCGGATCGTGGACTACAAGACGGGCAAGGCGCCGCGGCCGGAGTACGCGGAGGGCGCGCTGTTCCAGATGAAGTTCTACGCGCTGGTGGTGTGGCGGTTGAAGGGGGTGGTGCCGCGCCGGCTGCAGTTGGTGTACCTGGGCAGTGGGGACGTGTTGACGTACGACCCGGTGGTGGCGGATCTGGAGCGGGTGGAGCGCAAGCTGCTGGCGTTGTGGGACGCGATCGTGGAGGCGACGGAGACGGGTGTGTGGCGGCCGCAGCGCACGAAGCTGTGCGGCTGGTGTGATCATCAGGCGGTGTGTCCGGAGTTCGGCGGGACTCCCCCGGTGTATCCGCTGGTGATCGTTCCCCGGGCGGCGGCGGAGGGGTCGGCGGGACCGGGGGGTTCCTGATCGCCGGGTCAGGGCACAATGGGCGGCGCCCGTCGAAGCCGCCGTTCGAAGTCCGAAGATTCCGAAGATGAGGTACCCCTGTGGCGATCCGCGTCCTGTTGGTCGATGACCAGCCGCTGTTGCGCACCGGCTTCCGGATGATCTTGGAGGCGGAGCCGGACCTGGCGGTGGTCGGTGAGGCCGGGGACGGTCTCCAGGCGCTGGACCAGGTGCGGGCCCTGCAGCCCGATGTGGTGCTGATGGACATCCGGATGCCGCGGATGGACGGGGTGGAGGCGACGCGCCAGATCACGGGGCCGGGCCGGGACGGGCCGGCGAAGGTGCTGGTGCTGACGACGTTCGATCTGGACGAGTACGTGGTGGAGGCGCTGCGGGCGGGGGCGAGCGGTTTCCTGCTGAAGGACGCTCCCGCGACCGAGCTGGTGCAGGCGATCCGGGTGGTGGCGGGCGGCGAGGCGATGCTCGCGCCGAGCATCACGCGGCGGCTGCTGGACAAGTACGCGGGGCACCTGCCGTCGGGCGGGGAGAGCGTCCCGAACACCTTGGGCACCTTGACGGAGCGTGAGGTGGAGGTGTTGAAGCTGGTGGCGCGGGGCCTGTCGAACGCGGAGATCGCGGCGGACCTGTTCGTGAGCGAGACCACGGTGAAGACGCATGTGGGGCACGTGCTGACGAAGCTGGGCCTGCGTGACCGCGTGCAGGCCGCCGTGTACGCGTACGAGAGCGGCCTGGTCCGCCCGGGCGCGCAGTAGCCGCCCGTCGCCGTCCCACGGGCCGTGGGACGGC
>NZ_JBSGYT010000017.1:0-129172 GCF_053610645.1 Streptomyces sp. NPDC054883
CGCCCGGTTACATTCCGAACCCGGAAGCTAAGCCTTTCAGCGCCGATGGTACTGCAGGGGGGACCCTGTGGGAGAGTAGGACGCCGCCGAACAATCTTTCAAAGGACCCTTGGTCCAGCGTTCAACGCTGGACCAAGGGTCCTTTTGTTTTTGTATCTCTTTACGCCGAAGCGCGGCCATGGGTTGGTTGCGCGAGAATGACTAGCGGTACCCCGAAGACAGGAGTCACACCCATGTCCAACTCTCCCGACGATCGTCCGGAGCGCGAGCCTCGGCGCAACGACGGCGGTGACAGGGGCGGCTACCGCGGGGCCCGTGACGACCGTGGCGGTGACCGTGGTGGTTTCCGTCGCGACGACCGCGGTGGCCGTCCGACCGGTGCCGGCGGCAGCTTCCGCCGTGACGACCGCGGTGGGCGCCCCGCCGCCGGCGGTGACCGTCCCACCGGTGGTGGCTACCGGGGTCGTGATGACCGTGGTGGTGACCGTCCGAGCTACCCGCGTCGGGACGACCGGGGTGACCGTCCCACCGGTGGTGGCTTCCAGCGCCGCGACGACCGTGGCGGTGACCGTCCCACCGGTGGTGGCTTCCAGCGCCGCGACGACCGTGGCGGTGACCGTCCCACCGGTGGTGGCTTCCAGCGTCGTGATGACCGTGGTGGTGACCGTCCGAGCTACCCGCGTCGTGACGATCGGGGTGACCGTCCCACCGGTAGTGGTTTCCAGCGTCGTGATGACCGTGGCGGTGACCGTCCGAGCTACCCCCGTCGTGACGATCGGGGTGACCGTCCCACCGGTGGTGGTTTCCAGCGTCGTGATGACCGTGGCGGTGACCGTCCGAGCTACCCCCGTCGTGACGACCGGGGTGACCGCCCCACCGGTGGTGGTTTCCAGCGTCGTGATGACCGTGGTGGGGACCGTCCCAGCTACCCCCGTCGTGACGACCGCGGTGACCGCCCCACCGGTGGTGGTTTCCAGCGTCGTGACGACCGTGGCGGCGACCGCCCCAGCTACCCCCGTCGTGACGACCGCGGTGACCGCCCGAGCTACCCGCGCCGTGACGATGACCGCGGTGGTTTCCGCGGTGGCCGTGACGACCGTGGTGGCGACCGCCCCAGCTACCCCCGTCGTGACGACCGCGGTGACCGCCCCACCGGTGGTGGCTTCCAGCGCCGTGACGACCGTGGTGGGGACCGTCCGAGCTACCCCCGTCGTGACGACCGCGGTGACCGCCCCACCGGTGGTGGCTTCCAGCGTCGTGACGACCGTGGCGGCGACCGCCCCAGCTACCCCCGTCGTGACGACCGGGGTGACCGCCCCACCGGCGGTGGCTTCCAGCGCCGCGACGACCGTGGCGGCGACCGCCCCAGCTACCCGCGTCGTGATGACCGTGGTGGGGACCGTCCGAGCTACCCGCGTCGTGACGACCGGGGTGACCGTCCCACCGGTGGTGGTTTCCAGCGTCGTGACGACCGTGGCGGCGACCGTCCCAGCTATCCCCGTCGTGACGACCGCGGTGACCGTGGCGGCGACCGCGGTGGGTTCCGTGGCGGCCGTGATGACCGTGGCGGCGACCGCGACTTCCGCGCCGACCGTGACCGCGACCCGGTCAAGCGGCTTCCGATCGACGAGGACGTCACCGGTCACGAGATCGACGCCGACGTGCGTCAGGAGCTCCTGAGCCTGCCCAAGGGCCTGGCCGAGGAGGTCTCGCGCAACCTGGTCATGGTGGCCCGGCTGATCGACGAGGACCCCGAGCAGGCGTACGCGTACGCCCGTATCGCCCTGCGGCTCGCTTCCCGCGTCGCCGCCGTCCGCGAGGCCGCCGGCTTCGCCGCGTACGCCACGCAGAAGTACAGCGAGGCGCTCGCGGAGTTCCGCGCCGCCAAGCGCATGACCGGTTCCGTCGAGCTGTGGCCCGTCATGGCCGACTGCGAACGCGGCCTCGGCCGTCCGGAGCGGGCGCTGGCGATGGCCGGCGAGCCCGAGGTGCAGAAGCTGGACAAGGCCGGCCAGGTCGAGATGCGGCTCGTGGCCGCCGGTGCCCGGCGGGACATGGGCGAGCTGGACGCCGCCATCGTGACCCTGCAGAGCCCGGAGCTGGCTTCGAACTCCGTGCAGCCGTGGACCGCGCGTCTGCGGTACGCCTACGCCGACGCCCTGCTGGCGGCCGGCCGTGAGGACGAGGCGCGCGAGTGGTTCGCCAAGACCGCCGAGGCCGACAAGGACCAGGCGACGGACGCCTCCGACCGGCTCGCCGAGCTCGACGGGGTCGAGTTCGTGGACGCCGCCGTGCTGGACGACGAGGACGACGACCTCGAAGGCCCCGAAGACGTTGACGACGCCGACGGCGTCGACGACATCGAAGAGGACGAGGACGACGCCGAGGTGGCGGCCGCCGAGCGCGCCGCCGATCAGGCCGAGTACTACGACGAGGACGACGAGGAGTACGAGCCCCTCGACGCCCCCGCCGGCGACGCGGAGCGGGCCGAGGGCCGCGACAAGGCCTGACGGCTGAACTGAAAGGGCGGTACCCCCTTCCCGGGGGTACCGCCCTTTCGCATGTCCGCAGCGGTGCCGGCGCGGGTCAGTCCAGGCTGCGCAGCACCAGGCCGGTGGCCGGCTTGGGGCCGAAGGACGTCGACTTGCGGGGCATGGTGACGCCCTGGCGGGCCAGGTCGCGGACCACGTCCTCCCGTACGGGGTGCAGCAGCACCGCCGTGCCGCCGTGGCGTTCGGCCATCTCGACGGTGGCGGCGGAGTCGTGGATGTAGGAGATGTGCTCCGGCTCGTCGGGGATCTGCCACAGGGTGTCGAGGAGAGCGGCGTGCAGCACCGTCGCGTCCAGCCGGCGCCAGGCCTCGGGGCGGTCGTGGCGGACGGTGCGCTCGATGAGGGCCGGGTCCGGGTCGGTGACCAGGTGGAAGGTGCCGTCACCGGTGAGCAGGAAGGCGTTGCCGCGTTCCGACGCGTCGGCGAGCGCTTCCAGGGCGAGCGGGAGCGGGCCTTCGACGGGGCGGATGCGGAACGATCCGTCGAGCGCGGCCAGCGCCTGCGGCTTCGGGAGCCGGCGCAGCATCCGGTGGATGGCTCGGACCTGGAGCGGGTAGCGGGCGGTGTCCACGAGCAGTACGAGGCCGAAGTCCCAGGCGGTGGGCGAGGGGTGCTCCTGCTGGAGGCGCAGGTACGTCGCCCAGCGGTGGTGCCCGTCGGCGATGAGGGCCTGGCGGTGGCCGAGGTCGGCGGTGACGGCGGCCAGGTCGGCGGGGTCGGTGACGGCCCACAGGCTGTGCCGGAACCCGTCCTCGGTGACGGTGGAGAGCAGCGGCTCCCGCTGCGCGGTCCGTTCGATGACCGCGGCCGCGCCCGTGGTGGGGTCGCCGCCGCGGTAGGTGAGGAGGAGCGGTTCGAGGTTCGCGGAGGTGGCGCGCATCAGGCCGGCGCGGTCGGTGACCACGTGCGGCATGACGTCCTCGTGGGGCAGCACGATCCCGTCGTCGGCGGTGGTCAGGGCCAGGGCGCCGATGACGCCGCGCTGGAGCACGCCGGGCTTGCGCTGCTCGTACACGTACAGGGCGGCCTCGGGGTCGGCGCTGAGGACGCCCTCGGCGAGCCAGTGGCGCATGGTGCGCGCGGCCTGCTCGTTGCGGTCGGCGGGGGTCTCTGCCTGGGGGAGGATCAGGCGGACGATGTTGTGCGGGTCGGCGGATTCGAGGTAGTCGACTCCGTCGGGTCGTACGACCACGTCGTAGGGCGGCGAGGTGACGGCGGCCAGGCTGCCGACGCGTTCGGGGTCATAGCGCAGTCCGTGGAAGGGGATCAGGCGCAGTCCTCGGTCCGCGTTACCAGATGTGGTCATTGGTGCATGGTAAGACGCGTCTCACGGTGCGGGATGATCGGGGGAGTGACTGGGCAGGGCAGCTACGGACAGAATCGATCGAAGATCGAGTGGACGAGGGAGCGGACACGATGACCCGGCAGAGCAGGACCAGTCCCGCGGGCAGTGAGCGGAGTCTGCACCAGGCGTACGACACGGCCCTGCTGGACCTGGACGGGGTGGTGTACGCGGGCGGCCGGGCCATCGGGCACGCGGTGGAGTCGCTCGGGACGGCCAGGGCGGAGGGCATGCACTTGGCGTACGTCACGAACAACGCGCTGCGGACCCCGGACGCGGTCGCGGAGCACTTGTGCGAGCTGGGGATCCCGACGGAAGCGGGTGAGGTGATCACCTCGGCGCAGGCGGTGGCCCGGCTGA
The DNA here is from genome assembly GCF_053610645.1 of Streptomyces sp. NPDC054883. Lineage (NCBI taxonomy): Bacteria > Bacillati > Actinomycetota > Actinomycetes > Kitasatosporales > Streptomycetaceae > Streptomyces > Streptomyces sp. NPDC054883. The sequence goes on from NZ_JBSGYT010000017.1 coordinate 4,255, forward strand.
TCGCCGATCAGGTCGCGCCGGGTTCGAAGGTGCTGGTGATCGGCGGGGACGGGTTGCGGGTCGCGCTGCGGGAGCGCGGGCTGGTGCCGGTGGAGTCGGCCGACGAGGAGGACCTGACGGCGGTCGTGCAGGGGTACGGCGGCCCGGACCTGGCGTGGGGGCGGTTCGCGGAGGCTTCGTACGCGGTCAACCGCGGGGTGCCCTGGTACGCGTCGAACACGGACCTGACGATTCCCGGGGCGCGCGGGATCGCGCCGGGCAACGGGGCCGCCGTGGAGGTGGTACGGATCGCCACGGGCGCGGAGCCGCAGGTGGCGGGCAAGCCGCTGCCCCCGATGCACCGGGAGACGGTGCTGCGGACCGGGGCGGAGCGGCCGCTGGTGGTCGGGGACCGGCTGGACACGGACATCGAGGGCGCGTTCAACGGGGACGTGGACTCGCTGCTGGTGCTGACCGGGGTTACCGACGCGGCGCAGTTGCTGCGGGCCGCGCCGAAGCACCGGCCGACGTACGTGGACCGGGACCTGCGCGGGCTGCTGACCGGCCAGCCGGAGGTCGTGGCGGCCGGGGACGGGTTCCGCTGCGGCGCGTGGACGGCGGTCGCGCTGGACGGCGTACTCAGCCTGCGCGGGGAGGACGGTGACCCGCTGGACGGGCTGCGGGCGCTCTGCGCGGCGGCCTGGACGTCGGCCGGGGAGGGTTCCGCGGCGCTGGACGCCGGGAAGGCGCTGGCACGGCTGGAGCTGTAGGCCGCGACCGGGGGATCTCGATCGGAGCAGGGTAGGCTAACCTAACTTCCGTGTTGGTCGAGAGTCCCCCCGAACCGAGCGCCGCGCCCGTCGCCGCCTCCCGCGCCCGCAACGGCGCCCGCGCCGCAGGCCTGTTGGCCGCTCTCGCGGCGTTGGCCCTGGTCGCGGTGGCGAGCATCGCCGTCGGCGCCAAGCAGATGCCCCTCGATCAGGTGTGGCACGGCCTGTTCCACTACGCGGGGACCCCGGGTGATGTGGTGGTGCGCGACCTGCGGGTCCCGCGGACCCTCCTCGGGGTGCTGGTGGGCCTCGCCCTGGGCCTGTCCGGCGCGGTGATGCAGGCGCTGACCCGCAACCCGCTCGCGGAGCCCGGCATCCTCGGCGTCAACGCGGGCGCCGCGGCTGCCGTCGTCTCGGCGATCAGCTTCCTCGGCGCCTCTTCGCTCAGCGAGTTCGTCTGGTGGGCCTTCCTCGGAGCGGCCGTCGTCTCGGTCGTCGTCTACCTGCTCGGCGGCAGCCGCAGCGCGACGCCGGTGCGCCTCGCGCTCGCCGGTACGGCGGCCAGCGCGGCCCTGGTCGGCTACATCAACGCCGTGCAGCTGATGGACAGCAAGGCCCTGGACAAGCTCCGCTTCTGGACGGTCGGTTCGCTGGCCTCGGCCAACATGGACACCGTCCGCCAGGTCGCCCCCTTCCTGGTGGCCGGGGCGGTGCTGGCGCTCTCGCTCGGCCGGCCGCTCAACGCCATGGCCATGGGCGACGACACCGCCCGGGCGCTCGGCGCGAACCTGACGCGGACCCGGATCGTCGCGATGGCCGCCCTCACCCTGCTGGTCGGGGCGGCGACCGCCGCCTGCGGGCCGATCCTCTTCATCGGGCTGATGATCCCGCACCTGGTGCGGCTCATCACCGGCCCGGACATGCGCTGGGTGCTCGCCTACTCCGCGGTGCTGTCCCCCGTACTGCTGCTGGGCACCGACGTCATCGGACGGGTCGTCACCCGCCCCGCCGAGCTACAGGTCGGCATCGTCACCGCGCTCGTCGGCGGCCCGGTCTTCATCTACCTCGTCCGGCGCAAGAGGATGGCCCAGCTGTGACGCAGACGACGGCGGCGAAGCCGCAGAAGTCCACGAGGAGCCGGTCGCGGGTGCTGCGCGGACCCGGCGGGACGGCGCTGCGCGTGCAGCCGCGGGCGCTGGCCGCGGGGCTGCTGCTGGCGGCCGCGGCGCTGGTCATGGCGGTCGTGCTGACCGGCACCGGCGAGTTCGAGATCGCACCCTTGGACGTGGTGCGGACCCTGCTGGGCGGGGGCAGCCCGGCCGACGACTTCATCGTCAACGACCTGCGGCTGCCGCGGGTGCTGGTCGCGCTGCTCGTCGGGGCCTCGCTCGGGATGGCCGGCGCCGTCTTCCAGTCCGTGTCCCGCAACCCGCTGGGCTCCCCGGACCTGCTCGGCTTCGGCTACGGATCGGCGGTCGGCGCCCTCACCGTCATCATCGTCTTCCACGGCGGCTCCACCGAGGTGGCGTTGGGCGCGGTGGCCGGCGGGCTGCTCACCGGCGCCGCCGTGTACCTCCTCGCGTACCAGCAGGGCATCCACGGCTACCGGCTCGTGCTCGTCGGCATCGGGGCCTGCGCGATGCTCGTCGCCGTCATCCAGTACCTGCTGACCAAGGCGAAGCTCGTCGACGCGACCCGGGCGCTGGTCTGGCTGACCGGTTCGCTGGCCGGCCGGGACTGGTCGCAGGTGTGGCCGCTGCTGGCGACCTGCGCGGTGGTCTTCCCGCTTGTCCTCGGGCAGGGCAGGGCGCTGCGGATGATGGAGATGGGCGACGACGCCGCCCACGCCCTGGGCGTCAGGGTGGAACGGACCCGGCTGCTCCTGATGGCGGCGGCGATCGTACTGACCACGGCCGCCGCCGCCGCGGCCGGGCCGATCAGCTTCGTCGCGCTGGCCGCACCCCAGCTGGCCCGGCGCCTGACCCGGTCGGCCGGCCCGAACCTGCTCACCGGCGCCCTGATGGGGGCCGTGGTGCTGCTGGTGTCGGACTGGGCCTCGCAGCGGGCCTTCGGGGCGGACCAGCTGCCGGTGGGCGTGGTGACCGGGCTGGTCGGCGGTGTCTACCTGCTCTGGCTGCTCGTCACCGAGCGCAAGGCGGGACGTATATGAGCGACTTGAGGAGTGGGCAAGTGCAGCAGCGGCTGACCGCGCGGAACGTGACCCTCGGCTACGACCAGCGGGTCATCGCCGAGGACCTCTCGGTGGAGATCCCCGACAACTCCTTCACGGTGATCGTCGGCCCCAACGCCTGTGGCAAGTCCACGCTGCTGCGCGCCCTGTCGCGGATGCTGAAACCGTCGGCCGGGCAGGTCCTGCTGGACGGCCAGGCCATCGCGTCGATGCCGGCGAAGAAGGTGGCCAAGACGCTGGGGCTGCTCCCGCAGTCCTCGATCGCGCCCGACGGCATCACCGTCGCCGACCTCGTCTCGCGCGGCCGCTACCCGCACCAGGGGCTGCTGCGGCAGTGGTCGCAGCAGGACGAGCGGGTCGTCGCCGAGTCGATGGCCGCGACCGGCGTCGCCGAGCTGGCCGGCCGGGCCGTGGACGAGCTGTCGGGCGGGCAGCGCCAGCGGGTGTGGATCGCGATGGCGCTCGCCCAGCAGACCCCGCTGCTGCTGCTGGACGAGCCGACCACCTACCTGGACATCCAGCACCAGCTCGACGTCCTCGACCTGTGCGCCGAGCTGCACGAGAACCAGGGCCGGACACTGGTCGCCGTGCTGCACGACCTCAACCACGCCGCCCGCTACGCCACGCACCTGATCGCGCTGCGCGCCGGGGTCGTCGTGGCCGAGGGGCCGCCCGCCGAGGTGGTCACCGCCGGGCTGGTGGAGGAGGTGTTCGGGCTGCGCTGCCAGATCATCGAGGACCCGGAGACCGGTACGCCGCTGGTGGTCCCGGCCGCCCGCAAGGCGCGTACGCGGCTGTCCGCCTGAACCCGGCTTCCGCGGCCGGGCCGGGCTCCGCGGGTCAGAGCAGGCTCTTGAGGCGGAGCAGGTCGCGCAGGCCCGCCTCCAGCCTGACCCGGCCCGAGGCCCAGGCGCGGGCGAAATTCAGCTCGCCCGCCACCAGGGCGAGCAGGTCGTCGCCCGTCATCGCGAGCCGGATCTGGGCCTTGGCGGCGGGCGGCCCGGGGGTGAGCGCGTCGACCCGGATCCGGCCCCCGTCGAGCCGGCCGGAGAACGTCCGGTCCAGGTCGGTGATGTGGCAGCTGAGGGAGCGGTCGAGCGCGACCGCGCCGCGCACGTCGCCCTGGGCCCGGGCCAGGTTGTCTGAGAGCCGGTCGAGTGCTTCGCGGCACTCCTCGGTGGTAGCCATCGTGATCACGACCGTACCGCAGAGCCGTACGTGGTCGCGGCGCGCTTCGCGGTAGCGTCGGGGCATGACCGACGAAGCACCGGAAGCCGCCGCGGACGGACCCGTGGCCCCGGCCGAGCCCGCCGGGCCCGCGCCGCTGGGCGTCGTACGCACTCCCACCGGACACGCCGGGGTGGACGGTCCGCTGGAGCGGCTGGCGGCCGTCGACCACCTCACGGCGGACGCACACGTCGAGGTGTACGAGGATGTGCACAGGGGGTTGCGCGACGCGCTGACCGCGCTGGACGCACCGCCCGTCCCCGGACCGTACGAAAACAGGAGCTGAACCGAACGTGGCAGGAGTGGCACGCCGCCGCCTGGACGCCGAACTGGTACGCCGCAGCATGGCCCGCTCGCGGGAGCACGCGGCCCAGCTGATCGCCGCGGGCCGGGTGACCGTGGGCGGCACCACCGCCACCAAGGCGGCCACCCAGGTCGAGACCAGCGCGGCCCTGGTCGTCCTCAAGGACGACAGCGACCCCGACTACGTCTCACGTGGCGGCCACAAACTGGCGGGCGCCCTCGCCGCCTTCGGGCCGCAGGGCCTGGCGGTCGAAGGCCGCCGGGCGCTGGACGCCGGCGCCTCCACCGGGGGTTTCACCGACGTGCTGCTGCGCGCCGGGGTCGCCCACGTCATGGCCGTCGACGTCGGTTACGGGCAGCTCGCCTGGTCGCTGCAGAGCGACGAGCGGGTCACCGTCAAGGACCGCACCAACGTCCGCGAGCTGACCGTCGAGCTGCTCGACGGCGTTGCGGTGGACCTCGTCGTCGGCGACCTGTCCTTCATCTCCATCGGCCTGGTGCTGCCCGCGCTCGTACGGTGCTGCGCGCCCGGCGCGGACCTGGTGCTGATGGTCAAGCCGCAGTTCGAGGTCGGCAAGGACCGGCTGGGCAGCGGCGGAGTGGTGCGCAGCCCCGAGCTGCGCGCGGAGGCCGTACGGGACGTCGCGGCGCAGGCCTGGAAGCTGGGGCTGGGGGTGCTCGGGGTGACCGCGAGCCCGCTGCCCGGGCCGTCGGGCAACGTCGAGTACTTTCTGTGGCTGCGGGCGGGGGCACCGGCACTCGACCCGGGGGATGTCGATCGTGCAGTGGCGGAGGGGCCGCAGTGACCGATGCAGCGGGAACGTCAGAAGCGGGAACTTCAGGAGCGGGGGGGACGGATCCGACGCAGGGGCGGACCGTCTTCCTCGTCGCGCACACCGGGCGGCCGGCGGCCATCCGAAGTGCCGAGCTCGTGGTCCGGGGGCTGCTGAAATCGGGTCTGGGGGTACGGGTCCTCGCGGACGAGGCGGTGGACCTGCCGTTGCCGCCCGAGGTGGAGCTGGTGGCGGAAGGCACGCCCGGGGCCCTGGAGGGGTGCGAGCTGCTCATCGTGCTCGGCGGCGACGGGACCCTGCTGCGGGGCGCGGAGTTCGCGCGCGGCTCGGGGGTGCCGATGCTCGGCGTCAACCTGGGCCGGGTGGGCTTCCTCGCCGAGGCCGAGCGGGACGACCTGGACAAGGTCGTGGACCGGGTGGTGACGTGCGCGTACGAGGTCGAGGAGCGGATGACCCTCGACGTGCTCGTGCGGACCAACGGTGACGTGGTCCACCGGGACTGGGCGCTGAACGAGGCCGCGGTCCAGAAGGTGTCCCCGGAGCGGATGCTGGAGGTGGTCCTGGAGATCGACGGGCGTCCGGTGTCCGGCTTCGGCTGCGACGGGATCGTCTGCGCGACGCCGACGGGCTCGACGGCGTACGCCTTCTCGGCGGGCGGGCCGGTCGTCTGGCCGGAGGTGGAGGCACTGCTGATGGTGCCGATCAGCGCGCACGCGCTGTTCGCGAAGCCACTGGTGACCTCGCCGGACTCGGTGCTGGCGGTGGAGGTGCAGACCGGGACCCCGCACGGGGTCCTGTGGTGTGACGGACGGCGCATGCTGGAGCTGCCGTCCGGGGCGCGGGTAGAGGTCCGGCGCGGGACGGTGCCGGTGCGGCTCGCCCGGCTGCACCACGCGTCCTTCACCGACCGGCTGGTGGCGAAGTTCGCCCTGCCCGTCTCGGGCTGGCGCGGGGCGCCGCATTAGTGCCCTATTAGCACATCCGTTCGGGAAACTCTCGGAGGGTGACGTCGCATGGCACCGCTGAAACCTCGGTATCGTCGTCCCGTGCTTGAGGAGATGCGGATACGGTCGCTCGGGGTCATCGACGACGCGGTGGTCGAGCTGTCGCCCGGTTTCACCGCGGTGACCGGCGAGACCGGCGCGGGCAAGACGATGGTCGTCACCAGCCTCGGGCTGCTGCTCGGCGGTCGCGCCGACCCGGCCCTGGTACGGATCGGCGCCAAGGCGGCCGTGGTCGAGGGCCGCGTCGTGCTGCCGCAGGGCGCCCCCGCCGCCCTGCGGGCCGAGGAGGCCGGGGCCGAACTCGACGACGGCGCCTTGCTGATCAGCCGGACCGTCTCCGCCGAGGGCCGCTCGCGGGCCCACGTCGGCGGCCGTTCCGTACCCGTCGGCCTGCTCGCCGAACTCGCTGACGACCTCGTCGCCGTGCACGGGCAGACCGACCAGCAAGGACTGCTGCGCCCGGCCCGGCAGCGCCAGGCGCTCGACCGGTACGCCGGGGACGCGGTCGCCGTCCCCCTGGAGAAGTACACCGGCGCCTACCGGCGGCTGCGCGCGGTAGCCGCGGAGCTGGCGGAGATCACCACCCGGGCCCGGGAACGCGCCCAGGAGGCGGACCTGCTGCGCTTCGGACTGGACGAGATCGCGGCCGTCGAACCGCTGCCCGGCGAGGACGCCGAACTGGCCGCCGAGGCCGAGCGGCTGGGCCACGCCGAATCCCTCGCCTCGGCGGCGCAGGCCGCGCACGCCGCCCTCGCCGGCAACCCCGAGGACCCCGAGGGCATCGACGCCAACACGCTCGTCGCGGGCGCGCACCGGGCGCTGGAGTCCGTACGGGCCCACGACCCGGCGCTGGGCGCGCTGGCGGAACGCATCGGGGAGCTGGGCATCCTGCTGGCCGACGTGGCCGGGGAACTCGCGGGGTACGCCGATGACCTCGACGCCGACCCGCTGCGACTGGCCGCGGTGGAGGAACGCCGGGCGGCCCTCACCCAGCTCACCCGCAAGTACGGGGACTCCGTCGACTCCGTCCTCCAGTGGGCCCAGCAGGGCTCCGCGCGGCTGCTGGAACTGGACGGCGACGACGAGCGGATCGCGGAGCTGACCGCCGAGCGGGACGGGCTGCGGACCGAACTCTCCCAGCTGGCACAGGCGTTGACGGACGCCCGGGTGGAGGCCGCCTCGCGGTTCGCGTCCGACGTCACCGCCGAGCTGGCCTCGCTGGCGATGCCGCACGCCCGGGTCACCTTCGACATCCGCCAGACCGAGGACCCCGAGGGGGTGGAGGTCGACGGCCGGCCCGTCGCGTACGGTCCCGCGGGCGCCGACGAGGTGGAGCTGCTGCTGGCCCCGCACCCGGGGGCGCAGCCCAGGCCGATCGCCAAGGGCGCCTCGGGCGGTGAGCTGTCGCGGGTCATGCTGGCGGTGGAGGTCGTCTTCGCCGGGTCCGACCCGGTGCCGACGTACCTCTTCGACGAGGTCGACGCGGGCGTCGGCGGCAAGGCGGCCGTGGAGGTCGGCCGGCGGCTGGCGAAGCTGGCCCGCTCGGCGCAGGTCGTCGTCGTCACCCACCTGCCGCAGGTGGCGGCCTTCGCGGACCGGCAGCTGCTGGTGGAGAAGACCGTCGACGGATCGGTGACGCGCAGCGGGGTCACCGTGCTGGAGGGCGAGGACCGGATCCGCGAACTGTCGCGGATGCTGGCCGGCCAGGAGGACTCGCAGACGGCGCGCGCGCACGCGGAGGAACTGCTGGCCGCGGCCCGCGCGGACGGCTAGGGATCGCCCGGCCCGCGCGGTCGTAGCCCGTGTGGGTGAGGCTGGGGGGCGTCCGGTGGTATCTCCCGCGGGATCCGCACCCGTATGGTCCCGGAACGCGCGTGCGGACTGGCATTCTGGGCGACGTCTCTGACTCCCTCACCCTGGAGCTTCGGCCCGTGAGCAGCTCCCCGGTTCCGCCCCCCGCCCCCGCGCAGCCGTACGGGCGGGAGCCGCTGCGTACCGTCCAGGTCCTCGGCGGCGCGGGGGCGGGGAGCTGTGCGCACGTGCGCTCCCTCACGACGGGGCTCGCCGCCAGGGGCGTACGGGTGACGGTGTGCGCCCCCGCCGAGGCGGAGGGCGCGTACGACTTCACCGGTGCCGGGGCCGAGTTCACGCCCGACGCGGCGGCCGCTCTGCGCGCCGCCTGCGCGGGGGCGGACCTGGTGCACGCCCACGGGGTACGGGCCGGGATGCGGGCCGCTCTGGCGCTGCGCGGGGACCGGCGCGGGCGGCGGGTACCACTGGTGGTGACCTGGCACGGCGGCGCCCCGGAGACGCCGGGCGCGCTCGGGCGCATGGGCCGGCTGCTGGAACGGCACGTGGCGCGGGCGGCGTCGGTGGTGCTCGGCGCCTCCCCGGACCAGGTCGACCTGGCACGACTGCGCGGGGCGCGGGACGCCCGGCTGGCGGCGGTGGCCGTACCGGTGGCGGCGGTGCCGGAGCCCGTGGAGCCGGAGAAGGTGCGGGCGGAACTGGGCGCGGTGGAGCGGCCGCTGCTGATCGCGGTCGGCAGCCTGGTGGCGCGGCGCGGGTACGGGCTGCTCCTGGAGGCGGCGCGGGAATGGCGGGCGCTGGACCCGGTACCGCTGCTGGTGATCGCGGGGGAAGGGCCGTTACGGGCCGAGCTGACCCGGCGCATCGAGGCGGAGGGCCTCCCGGTGCGGCTGCTGGGGCGGCGCCGGGACGCGGACCGGCTGCTGGCGGCGGCGGACGTGGCGGTGCTGCCGAGCCGCTGGGAGGGCCGGTCGCTGCTGGCCCAGGAGGCCCTGCGGGCCGGGGTGGCGCTGGTGGCCACGCGGGTCGGGGGAGTCCCGGAACTGGTGGGCGACGCGGCGGTGCTGGTGCCGTACGGGGACGCGGGGGCGCTGGCGGACGCGGTGACGGCGCTCCTGGCCGACCCGGCCCGCCGGGCGCGGCTCGCCGCGGCGGGGCCGGTGCAGGCGGCGACGTGGCCGTCGGAGGACGAGACGGTGGCGCAGGTCCTGTCGGTGTACGACGAACTGATGGACCGCCGGCGGGCCTAGCCGACCGGTGCGGATGCCCTGCGGGGCGCTCTCCCGGGCCCGCCGCCTCAAGCGCCGGCGGGGCTGATATGCGCGGCGCCCCAGCACGACGGCGCCCACCGGCGCCCCCGGCCGAGCCCGCCGCCCGGCCGCCGGCCGGACGGAGTCCGGCGCAGCGGCCCGAAGCCCGGGAGGCCCCCAGGGGCCGAGCGGCGCGAGGGGCGCGTCAAGAAGGCGGGGGCGCGTCAAGAAGGGGCCGGCGTGGCCACGTGGCGGCGGGCGCGGAGGGCCAGGCTGAGGGAGAGGACCGTTTCGGGGTCGTCCAGGTCCGTGCCCAGGAGCTCCGAGATGCGGGCCAGGCGGTTGTACAGGGTCTGCCGGTTCAGGTGGAGCTCACGCGCCGTCTCCGCCTTGCGGCCCGCATGGGCCAGGTACGTCTCCAGCGTCGGCAGCAGCGGCGGCCGCGAGGCCGCGTCGTGGACCCGCAGCGCCCCGATCGCGCGGTCCACGAACGCGGCCAGGTCGGGGTGTTCCCGCAGCCGCCACAACAGCAGGTCGATGTCCAGGCGGCGCGCGTCGTACCAGGGCCGGGCCGGCAGGCCGTGCGCGGCGGTGGCCGTCTCCGCCGCGTGGCGCAGGCCCGCCGAGGCCGCCGCCCAGCTGCCGGAGACGCCGACGACCACCGCCGGCGGCGCCCCCGCCCGGTCCAGGCCCGCGCGTTCCACCCCCGCACGCAGCGCCGCCGCCACCCGGTCCGCCACCGTCGTGCGCTCCGACTCGGTCCGCAAGGACACCAGCAGCGGGACCCGCCCCTCCACCGGCCGCACCCCCAGCAGCACCGGCACGCCGACGGCGGACAGCTCCTCCAGCACCGCCCGGGCCAGCACCGCCCAGTTCCCCGACGGCCCCAGGTCCGACGACAGCCGCATGACGACGGGCAGGAGCGGCCCCGCCCCGGGCCGGAAGCCGAGGACGCGGGCCTGCGCCGGCGCGTCCTCCGCCGAGATGCGGCCCTCCGCGAGGTCGGTCAGGAAGTCGCCGCGGCCGCGCGCGGCCAGCTCGTCCTCCTGGCGCGCCTGCATCAGTACCACCGCCAGCACCCCCGCCGTCCGCTCCGCCGCCATCCGGTGCACCGGCAGCAGCGGCGACGAGACGCCCAGCAGGACGACCCGGGCGCGGACCGAGCCCGTGCCGGGGCCGCCGCCGGGGACGTCGATGACCACGGTGTTGCCGGACGGCTCGGCCTCGCGCTGGCCCCGCAGGCCCTCCCACACCTGGAGGGGATCCGCGGCGGCGTCGCCGGCCGCCGGGCCGGCGGCGTACAGCAGCTGACCGTCGGGGGTCTCCAGGAAGACCGGGTTCGCCGTGAAGTCGGCCACGATGCGCAGCACCTGCGGGATCCCGCCACCGCCCAGCAGCGCCTCCGTGCACCGCCGGTGGACTTCCTCGGCGCGCTGGAGCAGGGCGTAGTGACCGTTGACGATCTCGGTGTGGACCTCCTCCGTCACCGTGACGAAGGGGACTTCCCGGTGCAGCTGGACGAGCGGCAGGCCGGCCGCGCGGGCGGTCTCGACGATGGTTGCGGGCAGCCGGGTGAAGCGGGGCCCCAGTTCGACGACGAGCGCGGCGATCCCCCGGTCCGCGAGGCGCCGGACGAAGGCCCGCTGCTCGGCGGGCCGGGTGCCCAGCCCCAGTCCGGTGGTCAGCAGCAGTTCCCCGCCCTTGAGCAGGGACGCGATGTTGGGAACCTCGCCCGCGTGCACCCAGCGCACCGTGCGGCCGAGGCGGTCGGCGCAGGCCACCACCTCCGGCAGTCCGCTGCGCAGCCCCGGCAGTTCCAGCGCCCGCTGAACCGTGATGCCGCCCTGATTGTCCATATCGCGGGACGGTACCGCCCGTCGTGTTCCCCGCACATCACCGGGCGGTTTCGGCGCCCGATCCGTCCCCTTCCGGCCCGACAACTCGTATGACACGCAAGGAGATTATCGGACTGCCTGCCGATTGTGGTGTGCGTCACCCACCGACAGAGTGGCGCCCCTCCCGACAGGAACGAGGACGGCATGAGCAGAGATGTCACCGGCACCCCGCCCGCGGCGGCCGCAGCCCCCCAGGTCCAGCGGCTCAAGGCCAACTCCGTCGGCCTGGTCGGGGTGGTGTTCATGGCCGTCGCCACCGCCGCGCCGATCACCGCGATGACCGGCAACCTGCCCATCGCGGTCGGCTTCGGCAACGGCACCGGCGCCCCCGCCGGCTACCTCTTCGCGACCGCCGTGCTCACCGTCTTCGCCGTGGGCTACGTCGCCATGGCCAAGCGGATCACCGCCGCGGGGGCCTTCTACGGGTACATCTCACACGGCCTCGGCCGGATCGCCGGCATGGCCTCCGGCATGCTCGCCGTCCTCGCCTACATCGTCTTCGAGGCCTCGATCGTCGGCGTGTTCTCCTACTTCGCCAAGACCACCGTCCACGACCAGCTCGGCGTCGACCTGCCCTGGATCCTCTACGCCGCCGCGATGCTCGCGGTCACCGCCGTCCTGGCCCACTTCGACATCAACCTGACGGCCAAGGCCCTAGGAGTGATGCTGGTCGCCGAGATCGCAGTCCTGTTCGCCGTCGCCACCGCCGTCCTGATCGCGGGCGGCGGCCCCGACGGCATCCCCGTCGAACCGGTCAACCCGAAGAACGCCTTCACCGGCGCCTCGGCCGGGCTGGGCCTCTTCTTCGCCTTCTGGTCCTGGGTCGGCTTCGAATCCACCGCGATGTACGGGGAGGAGTCCCGCGACCCGAAGCGGGTGATCCCCAAGGCAACCCTGATCTCCGTCGTCGGCGTCGGCCTCTTCTACATCTACGTCTCCTGGATGACCATCGCGGGCAACGGCCTGGCCAAATCGGTCGAGCTCTCCGCCTCCGCCAGCCCGCTCGACCTGTTCTTCGCACCGACCCAGACCTTCATCGGCGGCTGGGCCGTCAACGCCTTCCAGTGGCTGCTGCTCACCGGCTCGTTCGCCTGCGGCATGGCCTTCCACCAGTGCGCCGCGCGGTATCTCTACGCCATCGGCCGGGAGGGCTTCCTGCACCCCGCCCTGGGCCGTACGCACGTCAAGCACGGGTCGCCGTACATCTCCTCGGTCGTACAGACCGCCATCGCCACCGCCCTGGTCGCGCTGTTCTGGCTCACCGGCCAGGACCCGTACATCCACCTCTACACGCTGCTCGCGATCCTCGGCACGATGGCGATCCTCATCGTCCAGACGCTCTGTTCCTTCGCGGTGATCGGCTACTTCCGCAAGAACCACCCCGAGGACCGGCACTGGTTCAAGACCTTCACGGCGCCGCTGATCGGCGGAATCGCCATGGCCGCCGTGGTCGTCCTGCTGGTGGTCAACATGGAGACCGCCGCCGGGCTCGCCGCCGACTCCTTCTTCTTCACCCTCATCCCCTGGATCGTCGGCGCCGTCTTCTTCGGCGGCCTGGGCCTCGGCCTGTGGCTGAAGCTCAAGGCCCCCGAGCGCTACGAGATCATCGGCCGCGTCGTGCTGGAGGACTCCGCCGAACGGGCCGAGGAGCCCGCCCCGGCCGCCGCGACCGTCCGCTGACCGGCGCCCGACCCCACCGGCTCTGCCCACCCCCAGCGTCCCCCCGACAAGGAGCCCCCGCCATGGCCCGTACGCCCCAGATGCACGCACTCCGCCGGCTCGCCGCCGAGCACGCGGCCGCCCGCCGGCTCGCCCTGCCCGTGGCCGAGGTCCGCGGCCTCGGCCGCCGCGAACTGCTCGGCCGGGCCGCCGCCCTCGGTCTCGGAACCGTCCTCGCCTCCGCCGCGGGCGCGTCCGCCGCCGAGCCGGCCCCCGCCCCGAAGCCGCCCGTCTCACCGGCCCGCGTCGCCGTCGTCGGCGCCGGCATATCGGGCCTCACGGCGGCCCTCACGCTCAAGGACGCGGGCGTCGCCTGCACGCTCTACGAAGCCAACCCGAGCCGGGTCGGCGGCCGCATGTACAGCCAGCGCACGCACTGGGCGTACGGCCAGACCTCCGAGATCGGCGGTGAGCTGGTCGACACCAGCCACAAGAAGATCCTGGAACTGTGCCGGCGCTTCAACCTGCCCGTCGAGGACTTCCTCGGCGGCGGCCCCAACGGCGCCGAGGAGATCCTCTGGTTCAACGGCACCTACTACCCGCGCACCCAGGCCGACGAGGACTTCAAGGCCGTCTACCAGGCGCTGCACCGCGATCTCCAGGACGCCGGCGAGGTCTCCTGGAACTCCAGCACCCCCGCCGGCGTCGCCCTCGACGACATGACGCTCTACGAGTGGATCGAGACCCGCGTCCCCGGCGGGCACTCCTCGCAGCTCGGCCGGTTCATCGACGTCGCCTACAACGTCGAGTACGGGGCCGACACTACCCGGCAGTCCGCCCTGGCCCTGGTCCTGTTGATGGGCTACCAGCCCAACCCGGGCAACTTCAACGTCTGGGGCCTGTCCAACGAGCGCTACCACATCACCGGCGGCAACGACCGCCTCCCGAACGCCATCGCCCAGGCGCTGCCGGCCGGTTCGCTCGTGATGGGGCGCGAACTGGTCGCCGTGAAGGTGGCGGCCGACGGCACCCAGACGCTGACCTTCAACGACGCCGGGGCCGTCCGCACGGTCGTCGCCGACCACACCGTCCTGTGCCTGCCCCTGCCGATCCTCCAGCGGATCGACCTGTCCGGGGCCGGCTTCGACCCGCTGATGAAGAACCTGCTGCGCGACGCCCGCATGGGCTACTGCACGAAGCTCAACATGCAGTTCACCGCCCGCCCCTGGCGCGGCACCGGCCCCTGGCCCGGCGTCTCGGCCGGCGACTGCTTCACCGACTCGCCCGTCCAGCAGGTCTGGGACACCACCAAGGTCCAGCCGGGTACGGGAGGCATCCTGCTCCAGTACGGCGGCGGCAGCCTGGCCGGGGCGCTCACCCCCGGCTCGCCGTTCGCCACCGAGACCGACCCGTACGTGCGCGACCTCGCGGGCCGGGTGCTGACCGGCGTCGACGCCTTCTTCCCCGGTACCAAATCCGTGTGGAACGGCCGGGCCCAGCTCTCGGCCTGGCACCTGAACCCTTACTCGCTGGGCGCCTACTCGTACTGGCCCACCGGCTACCTGCACCGGTACGCCAAGTACGAGGGCACCGCCCAAGGCCGCGTCCACATCGGCGGCGAGCACTGCAGCTACGACTTCCAGGGCTTCATGGAAGGCGGCGCCACCGAGGGCGAGCGGGCGGCCCGGGAGGTGATCACCGCTCTCTCGTAGTGCCTACGCGGGCTGGACGTTGTGGTTGAAGCGGAAGACGTTGTCCGGGTCGTACCGCCGCTTCACCGCACCCAGCCGGTTCAGGTTCTCCGTGCCGAGCCCCGCGGCCACCCGCTCGGGTCCCTCGTCGCCGGTGAAGTTGAGGTACACCGCGCCGGTGCTCCAGGGCCGGGCGCCGGTGCGGACGTCCTTCACCCACTGGCGGCACCGCTCGTCGTCGGCCGGGTCCTCCCAGATGCCGAAGGGGTGCACGGCCCAGGGCGCGTCGCGGTACGGCACCGGCCACTCCTGCGGGCCGGCCGCGATCGCGCCGCCCTGCGGCAGGACCAGGTGCTGGGAGCCCGTCGGCACCGGCATGGCTTCCCCGCGCGCGCAGAAGACGTCCACGAACTCGTCCGGCAGGCCCGTCAGGTACTCCGCCGACCAGTAGTTCCGCAGGCCCGCCGGGTCGTCCAGCATGCACTGGAGATCGGCGTACGGGATCCCCGTGACCATCTCCACCTCGTGCGGGATCGCGAGCAGCGGCTCGGCGAGCTTGCGCACCTCCTCCTCCGGGCCCGCATACGTCACCAGCGCGCCCACCAGCAGCTTGCCGACCAGGGCCGGCGGGACGAACTCCGCGGGCGGCCCGGTCAGGTAGAGCGCCGCCCCGCTCACCTCGGCCGGGCCGGCCCCGATGACCTCCCGGAACGTGCGGACCACATCACCTCCGTGCTCGGGCAGGTAGAGCAGGAACGCGATGGACACGGCCGGCAGGTCGTGCAGGCGCAGGGTCAGCGAGGTGGCGACGCCGAAGTTCCCGCCGCCGCCGTGCAGCGCCCAGAACAGCTCGGGGTTCTCGTCGGCGGTGGCCTCCACCACGCTGCCGTCCGCGGTGACCAGCTCCGCGCCCAGCAGGTTGTCCACGGCCAGCCCGAACTTCCGGTCCAGCCAACCGCTCCCGCCGCCCAGGACGAAGCCGCCCACTCCGGTCGTGGACGCCCGGCCGCCGGTGGTCGCCAGGTCGTACGGCTGGCACGCCCGGTCCAGGTGGCTCATCGTCGCCCCGCCCTCGACGCGCACGGCCTTCGCCGCCGGGTGGACCGTCACCTCGTGCATCCGGCGCAGGTCGATGACGACGCCGCCGTCGTTGACGGACATCCCGGCGACGCTGTGGCCGCCGCCGCGCACCGCGACGTGCAGGTCCAGGTCCCGCGCGAAACGCACGGCGGTGACGACGTCTGAAACGCTCTCGCACTGGGCGATGACGGCCGGCCTCCGGTCGATCATCGCGTTGAAGACGGTGCGGGCCTGGTCGTAGCCCGGATCACCGGGGGCGAAGACCTCCCCGGCCAGATCCTCGCGGAACGCGGCAAGTGCCGTGGCCGCCTTGGTGAAGGGTGCCATGACCCACCCCTCCTTCCGTGGCGGGCGAAGAACCCTTCCAGCCTAGGCGGGGGCCGCCGTCCCGGCGCGCCGGAGTGCGCCGGGACCGGCGTCAGCCTCCGTACGCCCCGCTCGCCGTCAGCCGCAGCGCCGTGTCGATCAGCGGAACGTGGCTGAACGCCTGCGGGAAGTTGCCCACCTGCCGCTGGAGCTTGGGGTCCCACTCCTCCGCCAGCAGGCCGAGGTCGTTGCGCAGCGACAGCAGCTTCTCGAAGAGCCTGCGGGCCTCGTCGACCCGGCCGATCATCGCGAGGTCGTCGGCCATCCAGAACGAGCAGGCCAGGAACGCCCCCTCGTCGCCCTCCAGGCCGTCGACACCGGCGTCCTCGCCGGCGGTCGGGTAGCGCAGGATGAAACCGTCCTGGGTGGACAGCTCGCGCTGGATCGCCTCGATGGTGCCGATGACCCGCTTGTCGTCGGGCGGCAGGAAGCCCATCTGCGGGATCAGCAGCAGGGAGGCGTCCAGTTCCTTCGACCCGTAGGACTGGGTGAAGGTGTTGCGCTCCTTGTCGTAGCCCTTCTCGCACACGTCGGCGTGGATCTCGTCGCGCAGCTCACGCCAGCGCTCCAGCGGGCCGTCCACGTCCCCGCTCTCGATCAGCTTGACGGTGCGGTCCACCGCGACCCACGCCATGACCTTCGAGTGCACGAAGTGGCGGCGCGGCCCGCGCACCTCCCAGATGCCCTCGTCCGGCTCGTTCCAGTGGGTCTCCAGGTAGCGGATCAGCTTCAACTGGAGCACCGACGCGTAGTCGTTGCGGGCCAGGCCCGTCATGTGGCCGAGGTGCAGGGCCTCGGTGACCTCGCCGTACACGTCGAGCTGGAGCTGGTGGGCGGCGCCGTTGCCGACGCGGACCGGGCGGGAGTTCTCGTAGCCCGGCAGCCAGTCCAGCTCGGTCTCGCCGAGCTCCCGCTCGCCCGCGATCCCGTACATGATCTGCAGGTTCTCCGGGTCGCCGGCGACCGCGCGCAGCAGCCAGTCCCGCCAGGCCGAAGCCTCGTCGCGGTAGCCGGTGCGCAGCAGCGAGGAGAGGGTGATCGCCGCGTCCCGCAGCCAGGTGTAGCGGTAGTCCCAGTTGCGGACGCCGCCGATCTCCTCCGGAAGGGAGGTGGTCGGCGCGGCGACGATCCCGCCCGTGGGGGCGTACGTCAGCGCCTTGAGCGTGATCAGGGAGCGGACCACCGCCTCCCGGTAGGGGCCGTGGTACGTGCAGTGCTCGACCCACCCCCGCCAGAAGTCGGCGGTGGCCTCCAGGGCCGCCTCGGCGTCGGGGCACTCGGGGGCGCCCTTGTGGGAGGGCTGCCAGCTGATGGCGAAGGCCACCCGGTCGCCCGGCCCGACGGTGAAGTCGGAGTACGTCGTCAGGTCCTTGCCGTAGGTCTGCGCGTCGGTGTCCAGCCAGACCGAGTCCGGGCCGGCGACGGCCACGGTGCGGCCGTCCACCTTGTGCACCCACGGCACGATCCGCCCGTAGGAGAAGCGCATCCGCAGGGCGGAGCGCATGGGGACGCGGCCGCTGACCCCCTCGACGATGCGGATCAGCTGCGGGGCGTGGTCCTCGCGGGGCGGCATGAAGTCGATGACGCGCACGGTCCCCCGCGGCGTGTCCCACTCCGATTCCAGCACCAGGGAGTCACCGCGATAGCGCCGGCGGTCGGCCCGGGGGGCCGGGGTGCCGGACGGGACCGCGGGGCCGACCCGCCAGAACCCGTGTTCCTCGGTGCCGAGAATGCTCGCGAAGACAGCATGGGAGTCGAAGCGTGGCAGGCATGCCCAGTCCACGGCCCCGTCCCGGCAGACCAGAGCCGCGGTCTGCATGTCGCCGATCAGTGCGTAATCCTCGATGCGCCCGGACACGTTGCATCTCCAGTCGAACAGCCACGTCCGCCCCTGAGGGCGCTTGCAATGCGCGGATGCGCGGTCACTTGTGTGAAGGGATCCCCGCGTCGAGCCTAGATTGCCGGATGTGGCGTGGTTACACCGTATGCCGGACTGCTCGGCGGCGATGTGCAGCGATATTCGAGCAGGATATGACGGCACACTAGTGATCTCCTTAAGCCCCGGGACAATGTGACTCGGCCGAACGGGTGACCAGGGCGGATACCCCAGCCCGGCGGGCCCCGGCCGGCTCCGGCGAAGGCCCGGGAGGCGTGGCCGGAAGCGGACGGGTCCGGGCGCTGATAGGCTGGTACCCCGTGGACCGGTGGTCTGCCTGTGCGAATCAGGAGCCCCGAAACCGCAGCTTCGGCGCCCCCAGAGACCCTCGGATCTCCGCGGATCGGCGCCGGACGCACCTCACCTCGCGACCACGGGAGCCCCCTCTTGGCTATGCCGCCCGCTGCTTTTCGAAACAGCACAGCCATGACGACCAAGCACATCTTCGTCACCGGGGGTGTCGCTTCGTCCCTCGGCAAGGGCCTGACGGCCTCCAGCCTGGGTGCGCTGCTGAAGGCGCGCGGCCTGCGGGTCACGATGCAGAAGCTCGACCCGTACCTGAACGTCGACCCGGGCACGATGAACCCCTTCCAGCACGGCGAGGTGTTCGTCACCAACGACGGCGCCGAGACCGACCTGGACATCGGCCACTACGAGCGGTTCCTCGACGTCGATCTCGACGGCTCGGCCAACGTCACCACCGGCCAGGTCTACTCGCAGGTCATCGCCAAGGAGCGGCGCGGCGAGTACCTCGGCGACACCGTGCAGGTCATCCCGCACATCACCAACGAGATCAAGCACCGCATCCGGCGGATGGCGACCGACGACGTCGACGTGGTCATCACCGAGGTCGGCGGCACGGTCGGCGACATCGAGTCGCTGCCGTTCCTGGAGACCGTCCGCCAGGTCCGCCACGAGGTCGGCCGCGACAACGTCTTCGTCGTGCACATCTCGCTGCTCCCCTACATCGGCCCGTCCGGCGAGCTGAAGACCAAGCCGACCCAGCACTCGGTCGCGGCGCTGCGCAACATCGGCATCCAGCCCGACGCGATCGTGCTGCGCGCCGACCGCGAGGTGCCGACGTCCATCAAGCGCAAGATCTCGCTGATGTGCGACGTCGACGAGGCCGCGGTCGTGGCCGCGATCGACGCCAAGTCGATCTACGACATCCCCAAGGTGCTGCACACCGAGGGCCTGGACGCCTACGTCGTCCGCAAGCTCGACCTGCCCTTCCGCGACGTCGACTGGACGGTGTGGGAGGACCTGCTGGACCGGGTCCACAACCCCGACCACGAGGTCAAGGTCGCGCTCGTCGGCAAGTACATCGACCTGCCCGACGCCTACCTGTCGGTGACGGAGGCGCTGCGCGCCGGCGGCTTCGCCAACCGGGCCCGCGTCCAGATCAAGTGGGTCACCTCCGACGACTGCAAGACGCCGGAGGACGCCGCCGCGCAGCTGGGCGACGTCGACGCGATCTGCGTGCCCGGCGGCTTCGGCGACCGGGGCGTCAACGGCAAGGTCGGCGCGATCACCTACGCCCGCGAGCACAAGATCCCGCTGCTGGGCCTGTGCCTGGGTCTGCAGTGCGTGGTCATCGAGGCCGCGCGCAACCTGGCGGGCATCGAGGACGCGAACTCCACCGAGTTCGACGCCTCCACCCCGCACCCGGTCATCTCCACCATGGAGGAGCAGCTGGCCTTCGTCGAGGGTGCGGGCGACCTGGGCGGCACCATGCGCCTGGGCATGTACCCGGCGAAGCTCACCGAGGGCTCGATCGTGCGCGAGGTCTACGGCGACCAGGCGTACGTGGACGAGCGCCACCGCCACCGCTACGAGGTGAACAACGCCTACCGCGGCGAGCTGGAGAAGAAGGCCGGCCTGGTCTTCTCGGGCACCTCCCCGGACAACAAGCTCGTCGAGTACGTCGAGTACCCGCGCGAGGTCCACCCCTACCTGGTGGCCACGCAGGCCCACCCGGAGCTCCGCTCCCGCCCGACCCGGCCGCACCCGCTGTTCGCGGGCCTGATCAAGGCCGCGGTGGAGCGCCAGCAGTCGGCGAAGTGATCGCGTAAGCGCATAACGTAGGCAGCCGGGGCACGCGATCGTGCCCCGGCTGTCGCGTTTCTCCGGAAGGTACTGGGCATGGGGATGACCATGGGCAACGACAACGGCATCGACACCGGCATCGGCATCGCGGACACACCGGAGTCCTGGGAGGTCGTCGCCTCGCGGACCCCGTTCCAGGGCGCGAAGACGGCGGTCCGCTCGGAGCAGGTGCGGATGCCGGACCGGGCGGTGGTCCGCCGCGACTACCAGGTGCACCCCGGCTCGGTGTGCGTACTCGCGCTCGACGGGGAGCAGCGCGTCCTGGTCCTCAAGCAGTACCGGCACCCGGTGCGGCACAAGCTGTGGGAGCTGCCCGCCGGACTGCTGGACGTGCCCGGCGAGAACCCGCTGCACGCGGCGCAGCGCGAGCTCTACGAGGAGGCGCACGTCGAGGCCCGGGACTGGCGGGTACTGGTCGACTTCTTCGCCACCCCCGGCGGGTCCGACGAGGCGATCCGGATCTTCCTCGCGCGGGACCTCGCCCAGGCCCCGGGGGAGCGCTTCGCGGCGTCCGAGGAGGAGGCCGACATGGAGCTGGCCCGGGTCCCGCTGGAGGAGCTGGTGCGGGGCGTGCTCGCCGGCGAACTCGGCAACCCCGGCCTGGTCACCGGGGTCCTCGCGCTGTCCGCGGCCCTCGCCCGCGAAGGCGGGACCGACTCCCTGCGCCCGGCCCTGGCGCCCTGGCCGGCCCGGCCGTACGTGGCGTAGGAGGTGGCCGCTGGGCCGGACGGGCTGCTGATGTGACGATCGGCTGATCCGATCGGGCGATCCACCCGCCGCGCTCGACACGGACCGTCGCTCTGCGTGAACTACGCTCGGCAACCCTAAGGCAGGGAGAGGAGCGGATCCGTGACGGATTTCGTCGGGCGGCGGCGTGAGCTCAAGGAGCTGCGCGAGGACATCGCGCGGACCGGACTCGACACCCTCTCGGGCCGCAAGGCCAAGGCCCCCCGCGCGCGGGTGCTCCTCATCGCCGGACGTCCGGGCTCGGGACGCACGGCACTGGCCGAGGAGTTGGTACGGGAGGTCCGCGACCAGTACCCCGACGGGCTGCTGAGAGTACGGCTCACCCTGCCCGGCGGCGGAACCGTCGCCACCGAACGGGCGGTGCGCACCCTGCTGGAGGGGCTGGGGCGGCCCACCCCGCCCGGCGCCTGCGAAGACGACCTCAGCTCCGCCCTGCGCACCGCCCTCAAGGGCAAGCGGGCCGTCCTGCTCGTGGACGACGCCGCCGACCCGCACCAAGTCGACGCGCTGCTGCCCGACACCCCCGAATGCCTGGTGGTCGTCACCGCCGAGGGGCCGCTCACCGGGATTCCGGATGTCCGCCCCTGCACCCTCGGCGGGCTCGACACCCCCTCGGCGGTCAAGATGCTCGCCGGTGGCATCCGCGACACCCGGATCACCGTCGACCCGCTCGCCGCCGAGGCCCTCGCCCAGGAGTGCGGGGGGCAGCCCGCCGCGCTCAGCCTGGCCGGCGGCTGGCTCGCCGCACATCCGCAGGCCTCCGTCGCCGACGTGGCCAAGCAGCTCCACGACATGCCGCCCGGCACCGATGGGCCGCTCGGCCGCGCCTTCCGGCTCGTCTACGAGTCCCTGCCGCAGCCCGCCCAGCGCACCCTGCGGCTGCTTCCGCTCGCGCCCGCCGGCATCGTCGACTCGCACACCGCCTCCGCCCTCGCCGGCTGTTCCGTCGCCGCGGCTCAGTCCACCCTGGAGGACTTCGCCGGGCTGGGCCTCGTACGGCACGCGCAGGACGGGCTGTTCCTGCTGCCCGGCTGCCTCGCACCACTGCTGCGGGCGCTGCTGGAGGCCAGGGAGCGGCCCGCCGAAGTGCAGCTGGCCCGGGCCCGGATGCTGGAGCGGACCGTGCGGCTGCTGGGCTCCTGCCGGGCCATGGCCGCGGACGACGAGGAACACGTACGGGAGCGGCTGGACGGGCTGCCGCGCGCGCTGCGCTTCCCCGACCGGCGCGCGGCGGCGACCTGGCTGGACACCCGGCTGCCCGCCCTGACCGCGTCGGCCTCCCTCGCGGTGGCGGACGGGGAGCTCGACACCCTCGCCCGGCGGCTGGTCGCCGCCCTCGTCCGGGCCCTGGCCGAGCACCGCGGCACCACCGCCGCCGCGCCCGAGCTGTACGGGCTGCACCGCCTGGTCCTCGGCGTCGCCGAGCGCCGCGGGCTGCACCGGGAGCGGGCCGCGGCGCTGCTGAACCTGGCCGATCTGGACGCCGAGACGGGCCGCACCCACGAGGCGCTGGAGCGCTACCGGGCCGCGCTGGACGCCGGAAAGGCGGCGAACGACCCCTACGCGACGGGCCGCGCGATGGAATCCGTAGGCGGTGCGTACCAGGAGCTGGCGGACTGGCACCGGGCCTGCGACTGGTTCGGCCGGGCCCTGTCCCAGGCACTCGCCCGGGGGGAGCGCGCGGACGAGGCGCGGCTGTACGGACGGCTGGGCAACGTACACACCTACGCGGGCCGGTACGGGGACGCGCTGCGCAGCTGGCGGGCGGCGGCCGCGGGGTACCGGAGACTGGCCGATGTCCCCGGCCAGGCAAAGGCGTTGAGCGAGATGGCGCGCATCCAGGAGTACGCCGGCCGGCCCGCGGAATCGCTGCACACCTGCCGTCAGGCCGTCGAGCTGGCGCGCAAGGCGGGAGACCTGCGGCTCCAGGCCGCCCTCCAGGTGCGACTGGCCGACACGCTCGACCGGCTGGGCGACCCGGCGGCCGCGCGGCTGCACCGGTCCGCAGCCGACAGATTGCTGGGAGACGACCCCGCAGCCTGCGAAATCCGCAGTGATTCCGACTGAGATTATTTGTTTGCAAGGCTAGACAGCGACTCATCCTTCATTAGACTGGCTTCACCACGTCATCTCGTGGTGCATCCCGTTGCGCGTTCTTGTGGGCGGGTATGTATGGAAGTGCCCCGAAATATCCCCTGAGCCAAGGACCGTGATCGACGATGAAGGTCGGCATCCCCCGCGAGGTCAAGAACAACGAGTTCCGCGTGGCCATCACCCCCGCCGGTGTCCACGAGCTCGTCCGTAACGGCCACCAGGTCTTCGTCGAGCAGAACGCCGGTGTCGGCTCCTCGATCACGGACGCCGAGTACGTCGCCGCGGGCGCCGAGATCCTCGGTACCGCCGACGAGGTCTGGCAGACCGCTGACCTGCTGCTGAAGGTCAAGGAGCCGATCGCGGAGGAGTACCACCGCCTCCGCAAGGACCAGACCCTCTTCACCTACCTGCACCTGGCGGCCTCCCGCGAGTGCACGGACGCCCTGCTGGAGTCCGGCACCACCGCCATCGCGTACGAGACGGTCGAGCTCGCGAACCGCGCGCTCCCGCTGCTCGCCCCGATGTCCGAGGTCGCGGGCCGGCTGGCCCCGCAGGTCGGCGCCTACCACCTGATGCGCTCGGCCGGCGGCCGCGGCGTGCTCCCCGGCGGCGTCCCCGGCACCCACGCCGGCGAGTGCGTGGTCATCGGCGGCGGCGTCTCCGGCTGGAACGCCGCGCAGATCGCCATCGGCATGGGCTTCCACGTGACCCTGCTCGACAAGGACATCAACAAGCTCCGCGAGGCCGACAAGATCTTCGGCACGAAGATCAAGACGATCGTCTCCAACGCCTACGAGCTGGAGAAGGCCGTCATCGAGGCCGACCTGGTCATCGGCGCGGTGCTGATCCCGGGTGCGAAGGCCCCCAAGCTGGTCACCAACGAGCTCGTCGCCAAGATGAAGCCCGGAAGTGTCCTTGTCGACATTGCGATCGACCAGGGCGGCTGCTTCGAGGACTCGCGTCCGACCACCCACGCCGAGCCGACCTTCCAGGTCCACAACTCGGTCTTCTACTGCGTCGCCAACATGCCGGGCGCCGTGCCGAACACCTCCACCTACGCCCTCACGAACGCGACCCTGCCGTACATCGTGCAGCTCGCGAACCTCGGCTGGGTCGAGGCGCTGCGTCGTGACCCGGCGCTCGCGCTGGGCCTCAACACCCATGACGGCAAGGTTGTTTACGGTCCCGTCGCCGAGGCTCACGGCCTCGAGACCCTGCCGCTGAACACGCTGCTCGGCTGACCCGTCAACGACTGACGTCAATCTCACGTCTCCGGCCGGACCTTGCCCGCAAGGTCCGGCCGGAGGTGTTTGCGCGGTGCGCGGGGACGCCGTTCAACTCGCCTCGAACGTAACCCTTTAACCCTTTCGCGCACCCGCGAAACTTCGCAGTGACAGCTCGTACGCCCTTGACAGAGTGGTGTTCGCTTGCCGACACAACGCGGCGGGTCCGGCGGATTGTGTTGCCGCTGAGTGGTGACACGCCATAGAGTCGCCAACCGTCGGCATGGTGCCACGCTGACCTATCGATAAGTGTCCTGGTCACGTCCGAGGAGGTAAGACGACTTGTGAATGAGTCGACATTTGCTCCTGGGGGTGGTCGAGCAGGAACGCCAGAGCGGGGCCGAGGTCCCGCCAGGGCCGAGGCTGTCGGCTCCGTCGCAGTCCGCACCTTCGCAAACCACCAGCACATGACGACGCCCCAAAAGAGCATGGACGGCCTAGACGTGAACTCCAGGGCCGGCGACCCGAGCGGCGAACAGCCCGTGGGATTCGCCGACTACGACAAGGTGCCCGAAGGGCACTTCTACGACCCCGACGCGGAGTACGAGCCCGACCCCGAGTACGCGGCCACTCTCGCCCCCGACGCTGCCCGCCAGCGCCGCGAGCGGATCGGCCCGACCGGACGGCCGCTGCCGTACTTCCCGATCCCGGGCCCGCTGACCGACCACGGTCCCGCGAAGATCATCGCGATGTGCAACCAGAAGGGCGGCGTGGGCAAGACCACGTCGACCATCAATCTGGGCGCCGCGCTCGCCGAGTACGGGCGCCGCGTGCTGCTCGTCGACTTCGACCCGCAGGGCGCGCTGTCCGTGGGCCTCGGTGTCAACCCGATGGAACTCGACCTGACGGTCTACAACCTGCTCATGGAGCGGGGCATGTCGGCCGACGAGGTGCTGCTCAAGACGGCCGTTCCCAACATGGACCTGCTGCCGAGCAACATCGACCTGTCCGCGGCAGAAGTGCAGTTGGTCAGCGAGGTCGCGCGCGAGTCGACCCTCCAGCGGGCGCTCAAGCCGCTGATGCAGGACTACGACTACATCGTGATCGACTGTCAGCCCTCGCTCGGCCTGCTGACCGTGAACGCCCTGACGGCGGCTCACAAGGTCATCGTGCCGCTGGAGTGCGAGTTCTTCGCGCTGCGCGGTGTGGCGCTGCTGACCGAGACGATCGAGAAGGTGCAGGAGCGGCTCAACCCCGAGCTGGAGCTCGACGGCATCCTCGCCACGATGTACGACTCGCGTACGGTGCACAGCCGTGAGGTGCTGGCGCGCGTCGTCGAGGCGTTCGACGACCACGTCTACCACACGGTCATCGGCCGCACGGTGCGCTTCCCGGAGACCACGGTCGCCGGTGAGCCGATCACCACGTACGCCTCCAACTCCGTCGGTGCCGCCGCCTACCGCCAGCTGGCCAGGGAGGTGCTCGCCCGGTGTCCCGCCGAGTGAGTCTGCCCGGAGCCGACGAACTGTTCCGTACGACCGGGGGGATGGCGCTCCAGTCGTCCTCGCCGAGGCGGGGGGTGGAGGAGCCGGCGGCGAACGGCGCGCCCTCGCAGTCACCGTCGCCCCTGCCGGCGCCTTCGCCGGAGGAGGGCCGGGGCGGCCGGGAGGCCGGGGAACCGGCGGTGGGCCCGCAGCGGCGCCCGCAGGAAGGTTCTGCCACCGCCGCCGGGGCGTCCTCGCCCCGGCCGGGCAAGGGGCAGGGCCGGGGCGCGAACCGGCGCCCCAGCGGGCGCGAACGGCACGACGAGAAGATCACGGTCTACGTCTCCGCGGAGGAGCTCATGGACCTGGAACACGCCCGGCTGGTGCTGCGCGGGGAGCACGGCCTGGCGGTCGACCGCGGCCGCATCGTCCGCGAGGCGGTGGCGGTGGTCCTGGCCGACCTGGAGTCGCGCGGCGACGCCAGCATCCTGGTCCGCCGCCTGCGCGGCCGCTGAGCCGCCCCGGGCGGCGCGCACGCCACCGCCCCCGCCTGGCCCCGGCCGCTAGCCCCCGTGCGCGGCCCGGCCGCACCCCCGCTCCGGCCAGGGGTGTCCGACGGACCGGGGCCGGATAGGTCCTCCTCCGGCTACCTCCCCCGGACTCCGTCCGGGGCCCCCCAGAGGCACCCCCGGTCGCGGCGCCCGGCACGGCACCCCGTCCCCCGGCCACCGCCCCCGGACGGAGTCCGGGGGGAGCTGGGGAACCGGGCCCTGGTGACCTTCCCGGCCACAGGACCAGGCAACGCCCCGCCGCCGGTGTCCGTACACGCGGCCGGCCACCGCTGCCCTCCCGCTCCCGCCCCGGCGCATGTGGGGCCGGGCCCCATCGTCCGCACTCTGGCGTTGTCCGGTCTGCGCGGCTGGGCGTGCGCCGGCGGGCCGGCTTCGGCCGGGCGGTCGGTGCCCGGCCCCGGCCGGGCGGGGCATTACCCGGGGCGACCGCCGCTCCGTGTCCGACGCGGGGGATCGGGTTGCGCCGGTCGGCGGGAGGGGGCGGGCCGGTGGTTAGGCTGCTGGCACGGTCGTCTCCGTACCACCCGAACCTGGATCCCGATGCCCTTTCCCGCCGAACCCGGCCGCCCGCCCCGTCGCAGCCTGGGACGCGGCCCGCAGGCCGCTGCCCCGGCCGCTCACGGGGCGGACGGCGCCGAGGCCGAGGGCCGCGGCCCGCGCGAGCCGGAGGCGGCCGGCACCGCCACCCCGCAGGCTCCGGACGCCGGGCCCGTCACCCCGGCGCACCAGGACTCCGCGCCCCTCGGCGCCGAACACGTCCACCGTCCCGGTTCCCCCGCCGGCGGCTTTGGCTCGGCGGCCCCCGGTGCGGGGGTTCCCGGCGCGGTGGCCGTGCAGGGCCACGGGCCCCGGGATCACGAAGCTCCGGTGGCTCAGGCCGCCGGAGCCCGTGGCGCGGTGGCGGCGGAAGCGCCTGACGGCGTCCGTCGCCCGGATGGCCCCCCGGTCGCGGGTGGGGCCGAGCGGGGGTTCACCGGGCAAGCGGCCCCGGTGGTTGCGGTCCCGGATGCCGGCCCCTTCGGCTCGGCGGCACCGGCCACGGCGGCACCGGCCACGGCGGCACCGGCCACGGCGGCACCGGCCACGGCGGCACCGGCCACGGCGGCACCGGCCACGGCGGCGGTGGCGCCGGACCGCACCGACCCGGACCGCACCGACCACCGCCCCGGTCCCTCCGGCGCCGGGGAGCGGCGGTTCACGTTGCGGCTGGCCAATTTCGAGGGGCCGTTCGACCTGCTGCTCCAGCTGATCTCCCGGCACAAGCTCGACGTCACCGAGGTCGCCCTCTCCCAGGTCACCGACGAGTTCATGGCGTACATCCGGGCCATGGGCCCCGACTGGGACCTCGACCAGACCAGCGAGTTCCTCGTCGTCGCCGCGACCCTCCTCGACCTCAAGGCCGCCCGCCTGCTCCCGGCCGCCGAGGTCGAGGACGAGGCCGACCTCGCCCTGCTCGAAGCCAGGGACCTGCTCTTCGCCCGGCTGCTCCAGTACCGGGCGTACAAACAGGTCGCCGCGCTCTTCCAGGACTGGACCCGGCAGGAGGGAAAGCGGTACCCCCGTACCGTGGGCCTGGAGCCCCACCACGCCGAGCTGCTGCCCGAGGTCGTCATCAGCATCGGCGCCGACGGCTTCGCCCGGCTCGCCGTACAGGCCATGCGGCCGCGCGCCGAGCCACAGGTGTACGTCGAGCACATCCACGCCCCGCTCGTCAGCGTCCGCGAGCAGGCCGGTCTGGTCGTCGCCCTGCTCAAGGCCCGCGGCGAGGCCACCTTCCAGGAGCTCACCGAGGGCGCCCCGGACACCCTCACCGTCGTCGCGCGCTTCCTGGCCCTGCTGGAGCTCTACCGCGAGAAGGCGGTGGTCCTCGACCAGGAGCAGGCCCTCGGGGCGCTCATGGTGCGCTGGAGCGGCGGGGACGGCGACGGCATGCCGACGGTGACCGACGAGTTCGACCAGATCGTGGAGGCGAAGGAATGACCGAGGTGGCCGAGGGGACCGGCGTGGCCGAGAAGACGGCCGACGTGGCCGGGCTCGCGCTCAAGGGCGCCCTGGAGGCCGTCCTCATGGTCGTGGACGAGCCCGCGACCGAGGAGCACCTGGCCAAGGTGCTGGAGCGCAGCCCGCGCGAGGTGGCGGACGCCCTGCGCGAGCTCGCCGACGAGTACACCGTCCAGCGGCGCGGATTCGAGCTGCGCCCGGTCGCCGGCGGCTGGCGGTTCTACAGCCGGGCCGCGTACGCCCCGGCGGTCGAGGCCTTCGTCCTGGACGGCCAGCAGGCCCGTCTCACCCAGGCGGCTTTGGAGACCCTGGCCATCGTCGCGTACCGCCAGCCGGTGAGCCGCTCGCGGGTCTCGGCGGTCCGCGGGGTCAACTGCGACGGGGTCATGCGGACCCTGCTCCAGCGCGGTCTGGTGGCCGAGGCGGGGACGGAACCCGAAACAGGTGCGATCCTGTACAGGACGACGAACTACTTTCTGGAGCGGATGGGCCTGCGCGGCCTGGACGAGCTCCCGGAGCTCGCGCCCTTCCTCCCCGAGGCGGACGCGATCGAAGCCGAGACGCAAGAGGGTGTTCCGTCGTTCGATCCGGATGCACCGGATACCGATGAAGACGACAAGACGACGGAACTTTGATGCGAAGCAGCGGTAACGGCAACGGCGGCGGCAACAGGAACAGCAGCGGCGGCGGTGGTGGCGGGCGCGGAAACTCCCGCGGCGCCGGCTCCGGCGCGGGCGGTGGCTACCGCGGCGGCGGCTCCGGCAGCGGTGGCGGCTACCGCGGTGGCGGCTCGGGCTCGGGCGCGGGCGGTTCCCGCGACCGTGACCGCGACCAGGCGCCCCAGCGTCCGCGCAACCCCCGCCCCGAGGAGCGGCGCTACGACGTCGGCCCCGAGGGCGAGCGTTCGGGCCGCAGCGGCCCCAAGGCGGGCGGTGGCGGCGCCCGCGGCGCCTCCGACGGCGCCCGGGGCGGTGCGCGCGGCGCGGCCGCACGCGGTGGTGCCAAGGGCGGCCCCAAGCCCTCCAAGACCCCCGGCATCGGCGGGGCCGGCGGCCCGCGCCGCGGTCCCGGCAGCCGCAGCGGCCAGTCGCGCCCCCGCGAGCTGGACGCGCGGATCGAGGAGCGCGTGCGCGACCGGTACGCGGACAAGCCGGTCGTCAAGACCCCGAAGACCTTCCCGGGCGCCGAGGAGGAGGGCGAGCGTCTGCAGAAGGTGCTCGCCCGCGCCGGCATGGGCTCGCGCCGCGCGTGCGAGGAGCTCATCGAGCAGGCGCGCGTCGAGGTCAACGGCGAGATCGTGCTGGAGCAGGGCAAGCGCGTCCAGCCGAAGGACGAGATCAAGGTGGACGGCCTGACCGTCGCCACCCAGTCGTACCTGTTCTTCGCGCTGAACAAGCCCGCCGGCGTCGTCTCCACCATGGAGGACCCGGACGGCCGCCAGTGCCTCGGCGACTACGTGACCAACCGCGAGACGCGGCTGTTCCACGTCGGCCGGCTCGACACCGAGACCGAGGGCATCATCCTGCTCACCAACCACGGCGAGCTGGCCCACCGCCTCACGCACCCCAAGTACGGCGTGCAGAAGACCTACGTCGCCGCCATCACCGGCTCCCTGCCCCGGGACATCGGCAAGCGCCTCAAGGACGGCATCGAGCTGGAGGACGGCTACGCCCGCGCCGACAACTTCCGCGTCCTGGATCAGGTCGGCAAGAACTACCTGGTCGAGGTGACCCTGCACGAGGGCCGCAAGCACATCGTCCGCCGCATGCTGGCGGAGGCTGGCTTCCCCGTCGACAAGCTCGTGCGCACCGCCTTCGGGCCGATCGAGCTGGGCGACCAGAAGTCCGGCTGGCTGCGCCGCCTGACCAACACCGAGGTCGGCATGCTGATGCGCGAGGTCGGTCTGTAGTCCGTCCCGCCCGGCTCGGACAGAACCCGCGGTGCCTTCGGGCGCCGCGGGTTCTCCCGTATGCGGTCCTGCCCGCGCGGTATCCCTCTTGTCCCGGTACCCCGGCGCTGTTTATAGTCACTGTGACTATTAAGGGAGTGGGGCCGTCATGGGCTGGAACACGAGCTGGACCGAGATCCTCGGGTCGGTCACGGGCGCCGTGTGCGTCTGGCTGGTGGCCCGGCAGCACATCGCCAACTGGCCGATCGGCATCGCCAACAACGTCTTCTTCATCGTGCTGTTCGCGCAGGCCGGCCTCTACGCCGACGCCGGCCTGCAGATCGTCTTCATCGCCCTCGCCGCGTACGGCTGGTGGTCCTGGACCCACGGGGGTGGACCAGGAACCGCCGGGGCCCTGCCGGTGCGCCGCACCACGCGCGCCGAATGGGCCGCACTCGCCGCGGCGGGGGCGGTGGGGATGCTCGCGCTGACCCTGCTGCTCGGCCGGGTCACCGACTCCACCGTCCCGTTCTGGGACGCGCTGACCACCGCACTGTCCCTCATGGCCACCTACGGGCAGTGCCGCAAGCTCCTGGAGTCCTGGTGGCTGTGGATCGCCGCCGACCTCGTCTACATCCCGCTGTACGTCTACAAGGGGCTCTACCTGACCTCCGTGCTCTACGGCGGCTTCCTCCTGCTGTGCGTGGCCGGGCTGGCGGGCTGGCGCCGCGAGCTGGCCGGCCGCGGCGTCCGTACGGCCGTGGAGGCGACGGCGTGAGCGGCGGTAAGCGGTACGGGCACGGGCTGGTGCTGGGCAAGTTCTACCCGCCGCACGCCGGCCACCACCACCTGGTGCGCACCGCCCAGGACCAGTGCGAGCGGCTGACCGTCCTGGTCTGCGCCGCCTCCGTGGAGTCGGTGCCGCTGGCGGACCGGGTGGCCTGGATGCGCGAGGAACACCCGGGCGCCCAGGTGGTCGGCGCGGTCGACGACATCCCCGTGGACCTGCACGACCCCGCGGTCTGGGAAGCCCACATGGCGATCTTCCGGGCCGCGGTGCCCCGGCGGGTGGACGCCGTCTTCACCTCGGAGGCGTACGGGAGCGAACTCGCGCGGCGCTTCGGCGCCCGCGAGGTCCTCGTGGACCGGGAGCGGACGCTGTTCCCGGTGTCGGGGACGGCCGTGCGCGCCGACCCGGCCGGCTGCTGGGAGTTCCTCGGGCCGGGCGTACGGGCGGCCCTGACCCGGCGGGTCGTCGTCCTGGGCGCCGAGTCCACGGGCACGACGACCCTGTCCCGCGACCTGGCCGCCCACTACCGGCGGCTGGGCGGGGTGTGGTCGAAGACCGGCTGGGTCGCCGAGTACGGGCGCCGGTACAGCGAGGAGAAGCTCGCGGCGGCGCGGGCCGCCGACCCGGACGCCTCCTGGGCGGACGTGACCTTCGCCTCCCGCGAGTTCCCGGTGATCGCCCGGCGCCAGGACGCGGAGGAGGAACGCGCCGCCCGGCTGGGCTCACCGGTCCTGTTCTGCGACACCGACTCCTTCGCCACGGGGATCTGGCACGAGCGGTACCTGGGCACCCGCAACGAGGGGGTCGAGAAGATCGCCGCCCTGACGCGGCGCGACCTCTACCTGCTGACGGACGACGCCGACGTGCCCTTCGAGGACGACGGCCTGCGCGACGGAGAGCACTTGCGGCCCTGGATGACGGGCCGGTTCCGGCAGGAACTGGAGCGGACCGGCAGGCGTTTCCTCGTCATGCGCGGGGACCGCGAAGCGCGGCTGGCGGCGGCCGTGGCGGCGGTCGGTGAACTGCTGGCCGAGGGCTGGTACTTCGCGGACCCGCTCCCCGAGAACGTCGCGCAGCCCGAGGGTGTACGGCAGTCCGGCGGCGTACGGCCGGAGGGCCGGTGAACGCGGCCTACGACCCCCACGCCTTCGAGCCGTTCGCCGTGACGGTCGACCTCGCCGTGTTCACCGTGCGCGGCGGCGCCCTGCACGTCCTGCTGATCCGGCGCGGCCGGGAACCGTACGCCGGCGCCTGGGCACTCCCCGGCGGCTTCGTGCTGCCCCGCGAGTCCGCCGAGACGGCTGCCCGCCGGGAACTCGCCGAAGAGACGGGCCTCTCGTCCGCCCTGGTGGCGGCCCTGCACCTCGAACAGCTGCGCACCTACAGCGAACCCGACCGCGACCCCCGGATGCGGGTGGTCTCGGTGGCGTTCACCGCGCTGGTCCCCGACATGCCCGAGCCCGCGGCGGACGGCGGCGGTGACGCCGACCGGGCCCGCTGGGTGCCGGTGGACGAGGCGGCCGGCCTGGCGTTCGACCACGCGGTGATCCTCGCGGACGCCCGCTCCCGGGTGGGTTCGAAGCTGGAGTACACCTGCCTGGCCACCGCCTTCTGCCCGCCCCGGTTCACCCTCGGTGAGCTCCAGGCCGTCTACGAGACCGTCTGGGACACGGCCTTGGACCGCCCCAACTTCCGCCGCAAGGTCCTTGCGACGCCCGGCTTCGTCGAGGCCGTACCGGGGGCCGCCAGGCTGACCGGCGGCCGCGGCAAACCGGCCGCGCTCTACCGCCCGGGACCGGCGACGGCCCTGCACCCGCCCCTGCTCCGCCCCACGGAAGGACACCCGCGATGACGCAGACGACGACCGCGACGCCGGCCAAGGCCCCGGCCGCGAAGCGCGCCGCCACCGGCGCCCTGATCGGCCTGGCCCTCGGGGACGCCCTCGGGTTTCCGACGGAGTTCCACGATGTGCCGTCGATCCTCGCGAAGACCGGCCCGTGGCGGGAGATGCGGCTGCCCCGACCGGCGCTCATCACGGACGACACGCAGATGACGCTGGCCCTGGCGCGCGGCGTCCGGACGGCGACGGACCGCGGCCGGATCGGCCCGCTGCGGCTGACGCGTCCGGTCCGGGAGGAGTTCGTCGACTGGTACCACTCCCCGGAGAACAACCGGGCCCCGGGCAACACCTGCCTGCGCGCCTGCCGGCTGCTGGACGAGCCGGAGCGGGACTGGCGCGACGCCAGCCAGATCGGCTCCAAGGGCTGCGGGGCGAACATGCGCGTCGCCCCCGTCGGCCTGGTACCCGGCTGGACGGAGGAGGAGCGGGCGGGCGCCGCGCAGCTCCAGTCGGCCCTCACGCACGGCCACCCGACGGCGCTGGCCGCCTCCGACCTGACGGCGCATGCCGTCCAGCTGCTGGCGCGCGGCGCGGAGCCCACGGGGCTGGTCGGCCTGCTGCGCTCCTACGCCCTGGACAACCGCACCCGCTACCACGAGCGCTGGCTGGGCGACCTGTGGATGCGCACGGCCTCGGACGCCACCCCGGAGTCCTTCATGGCACGGGGCTGGGACGACTGCCTCGCCGTCCTGGACCGCCTCGCCGCGGCCCTGCGCGCCCCGTCCCCCGAGACGGACCCGTGCCTCACCACGGGCGACGGCTGGATCGCCGAAGAGGCCCTCGCGACGGCCCTGCAGTGTTTCCTCCTCTTCCCCGAGGCGCCGCTCCTCGCGCTGCGCCGCGCCGCGTGCACCAAGGGCGACTCCGACTCCCTCGCCTGCCTCGCCGGCGCCTTCGCGGGCGCCCACCTCGGTGCGTCGGCCTGGCCCGCCGACTGGCAGGACCGGATCGAACACCGCGACGAGCTGCTGGAGTTCGGCGCGCTCTGGGACGCCTGAGCGGCGCTACCCGGCCGATGCGCGGCGGGCGCGGTGCAGGAAGTCCGCCACGCGGGCGGTGTCCGGCCCGGCCGGAAGCGGGCTGGTGGCGAGGGCGGACTCGCACTCCGCCGTGAGGCGGGACGTCCAGGCATCGGTCTCGGTCCAGGTCAGCTCGCCGCGCTTGACCGCGAGGAGCCGGTCGCGGTGCGGGGTCACGTCGATGGTCAGCCGGCCCGTGCGCAGCAGGTCACGGCAGGACAGGAGCAGGCGCAGCAGGTGCATGGCGTGCTTCCAGCGCGGGGCGCCGTGGATGCGGACGTCCGCGCGGAGTTTGCGGTGCTGGCTTGCGGCATAGCGGGTGAAGCTGGTGTGCGCCTGGCGGGAGAGGAAGGCCGGGCGCAGGGAGCGGAGCTCCTCGCCCACCGGGGTGAGCCGCTCCACCAGCGGGGAGTGCAGGCACTCCAGGATGTTCGGATTGGCGCCCAGGGCGAGTTCGCAGAACCGTTCCAGCTCCCAGGAGAACTCCTCGTCCCGGGGCCCCTCCACGTGCGTGGGAGGCTTGTCGAAGCGCCAGAACAGCGGCGTCGGGGCGAGGTAGACACCGCGCCGGTCGGTGTCGCTCGCCTCCGTCGCCAGGCCGAACGCCCGGGAGCCCATGACGCACGCGTAGACGGTGTGGTCGCGTACGAGGGCGAGACGGGTCTCCTCGGGCGTGGTCGGCTCGTTCATCCCCGGAGCCTAGGCGGGGCCGGGCCCCTTACGCGAGGGAGATGTTGCCGTCCGGGGCCACGGTGATCTTCTGCTCCGGGAGCGGCCGGGTCGCCGGGCCGTGGGCCACCGCCCCGTCGGCGATCTCGAACTTGCTGCCGTGGCAGGGGCAGTCGATGGTGCCGTTCTGCACCGTGCCCACGATGCAGCCCTGGTGCGTGCACACCGCCGAGAAGCAGCGGAAGGAGCCTGCCGTCGGCTGGGTGACCACCAGCTTCTCGGCCTTGAGGATCGTCCCGCCCCCGACGGGGACGTCCGAGGACTTCAGCAGCGGCTTGGCGGCGCCTCCCGAGGAAGGCGTGGGCGACGCGGCGCCATCGCCGGCCGGGGAGCTGCCGGTCTGGTCCTTTGGCTTGTCCTCACCGCCGCAGGCGGCCAGTGCGCCGCCGGCCAGGACCACTGCCCCCGCCGCCAGAACGGTGCGCCGGGCGGTGGGTGTGGGGTCGCTCATGAACGTTCTCCTCGCTTCGTGGCCGCTGGGCGAGCAGCATCCTGGCGTGCTCCGGCCTCCAGGAGAAGCCCGCCGCGCCATGCTGTCCGCCCCGCCTCAGGTTCCCGGCCGCCATGGGGCCAGTGAGGCGGGACGGCCTGGTGTGCGTACGACTTCCCACACGAGGCCCACCGCGTCCCGGTTCAACGGTCCGTGGACGTGCGGATAGCGACCGCCTTCACCCGCACGGCGGACCTCCGGGAGCAGCGCGCCCTCGTCGAGCTCCACGGCCAGCAGGGTCCCGGGCGTCTCCCGGTACTGGGACTCGACGATCGCGAGGGCGGTCGCGCGGTCCGCCGAACAGTGCACGAACCCCTCCGAGGCGAGCGAGGGCGGGGCGTACGGGAGATCGGGCGCGGCGGTCCAGTCGGCGAGCGGGACGATGTGGAAGATCATGCCGCCCGTTCTACCGCAACGGGCGGCGGCCCCCGGGCCGCCGGGGCTGGCTACCCTGAGCCAGGCACCCCGTCCCGCGATCACCCTGGAGCGCCCCGTGAGAACCGCCGTCGTCATCGGAACCGGACTGATCGGCACCTCCGCGGCGCTCGCCCTGACCGCCCGGGGCATCACCGTCCACCTCGTCGACCACGATCCGGCGCAGGCCCGTACGGCCGCGGCGCTGGGCGCGGGCACCGACGAGCCCCTCGAAGGCACGGTCGACCTCGCGATCGTGGCCGTACCTCCCGCGCACGTCGCGGCGGCGCTGGCCGACGCGATCGGACGCGGCCTCGCCCGGGCCTACGTGGACGTCGCGAGCGTCAAGGGCGGCCCCCGGCGGGAGCTGGCCGCGCTCGGCGCGGACGCATCGGCGTACATCGGCACCCACCCGATGGCCGGCAAGGAGCGGTCGGGCCCCCTCGCCGCGACGGCGGACCTGTTCGAGGGCCGGCCCTGGGTGCTCACGCCGACCCGGGACACCGACCACGAGGTGCTGAACCTCGCACTGGAGCTGGTGGCCCTGTGCCGGGCCGTCCCGGTGGTGATGGACGCGGACGCGCACGACCGGGCGGTGGCCCTGGTCTCGCACACCCCGCAGCTGGTGTCGAGCATGGTGGCGGCGCGGCTGGAGGAGGCGGACGAGACGGCGGTCCGGCTCTGCGGGCAGGGCATCCGGGACGTGACCCGCATCGCGGCCTCCGACCCGCGGATGTGGGTGGAGATCCTGTCGGCGAACCCCGGTCCGGTCGCCGACGTACTCGCCGGGATCGCCTCCGACCTGGCCGAGACGGTGGAGGCCCTGCGCGGACTCCAGTCCGGCGACGAGGCCGAGCGGCGCGGCGGTGCGGCCGGCATCGAGGACGTGCTGAAGCGGGGCAACGCCGGCCGGGTCCGGGTCCCGGGCAAGCACGGGGCGGCGCCCATGGCGTACGAGACGGTCGGCGTGTTCATCAGCGACAGCCCGGGGGAGCTGGCGCGGATCTTCGCGGACGCGGGCCGGGCCGGGGTCAACATCGAGGACGTACGGATCGAGCACGCGACGGGCCAGCAGGCGGGCCTGGTGCAGCTGATGGTGGAGCCGCGGGCCGTCCCCGTCCTGGAGGCCGAGCTGCGCGAGCGCGGCTGGGCGCTGCGCCAGCAGTAGGGCACGGCCGGAGGTAAGGCGCGGGCCGGCCGCGGCGCCCGGGCCGCGCGCGGCCTGGGGGCGCCCTCCCGGGAGGCCGGGTTCCGGCCGGGCGGTGGGGGCGCTGGAAATGCCCGGTAACCTGGAGGAGGGGCGCTCTTGGCGCGCCCGGACACGTACGCGCAACCAGGAAGGTGCCCGCACCGTGGAAACCGCAGCTCCGGCCGCCGTGATCGTCGCCATCGACGGTCCCTCCGGCACGGGCAAGTCCAGCACGTCCAAGGCCGTGGCCGCCAAGCTCGGCCTGCGCTACCTGGACACCGGTGCCCAGTACCGGGCCATCACCTGGTGGATGATCACCAACGGCGTCGACACCGACGACCCGCAGGCGATCGCCCTCGCGGCCGGCAAGCCCGCCATAGTGTCCGGCACGGACCCGAGCGCGCCCACGATCACGGTCGACGGCCTCGACGCCTCCGGCCCGATCCGGACCCAGGAGGTCACCTCCAAGGTCAGCGCCGTCAGCGCCGTACCCGAGGTGCGCACCCTGATCACCGAGCTCCAGCGCTCGATCGCGGCCGAGGCCGCCCAGGACGCCGACGGCATCGTCGTCGAGGGCCGGGACATCGGGACCACCGTCCTGCCCGGCGCCGACCTCAAGGTCTTCCTCACCGCCTCCGCCGAGGCCCGGGCCGCCCGCCGCAACGGCGAGCTGCCGGGCAAGGAGGCCACGGACCTCGCGGCGACCAAGGAAGCCCTGATCAAGCGGGACGCGGCCGACTCCGGACGCAAGACCTCCCCGCTCGCCAAGGCCCCCGACGCCGTCGAGGTGGACACCACCGAGCTGACGCTGGAGCAGGTCATCGAGTGCGTGGTCACCCTGGTGGAAGAGAAGCGGGCGGTACGCAGGTGAGCGATACGCCCTCCCTCAAGGGTGCGGCGGTCGGGCGGCGGATCGGCATCGGCCTGATGTACGGGCTGTGGAAGCCGCGCGTACTGGGCGCCTGGCGGGTGCCCGCCACGGGCCCCGTGATCCTCGCCGTGAATCACTCCCACAACATAGACGGCCCCATGGTCATGGGCACCGCGCCGCGGCCGCTGCACTTCCTGATCAAGAAGGAAGCGTACGTCGGCCCCCTCGGCCCCTTCCTGGAAGGGATCGGGCAGGTGAAGGTGGACCGGACCGGTACCGACCGGACCGCCGTCGGCCGCGCCCTCGGCGTCCTGGAGAACGGCGGCGCGCTCGGGATCTTCCCCGAGGGCACCCGCGGCGACGGCGACTTCGCCTCGCTCCGCGCCGGACTCGCGTACTTCGCGGTCCGCAGCGGCGCGCCCATCGTGCCCGTCGCCGTCCTCGGCAGCACCGAGAGCCGCGGCAGGCTGGTGAAGGGACTCCCGGCCCTCAAGAGCCGGGTGGACGTCGTCTTCGGCTCCGCCTTCGACGCCGGGGACGGCACCGGCCGCCGCACGCGCACCGCGCTGGACGGGGCCACCGTACGCATCCAGGACCGGCTGACCGCCCACCTGGCCGACGCCAAGCGCCTCACCGGGCGCTGAGCGAGACTTGACCTAGTAGTGGAACCGCGCTGCGCGGTTGCCACCGATCACCACGGACGACGAGGAACGGACTTCATGAACGACCAGCACGACCACGGAGCACTTGGCGACGCCGAGTACGCGGAGTTCATGGAGCTCGCCGCGGAGGAAGGCTTCGACCTCGAAGACGTCGAAGGCGCGATCGAGGAGGCCGGCCACGGCCCGCTCCCCGTCCTCGCCGTCGTCGGCCGCCCGAACGTCGGCAAGTCGACCCTGGTGAACCGCATCATCGGCCGTCGCGAGGCGGTCGTCGAGGACAAGCCCGGCGTCACCCGCGACCGCGTCACCTACGAGGCCGAATGGGCCGGCCGCCGGTTCAAGGTCGTCGACACCGGAGGCTGGGAGCAGGACGTCCTCGGCATCGACGCGGCCGTTGCCGCCCAGGCCGAGTACGCCATCGAGACCGCCGACGCGGTGGTCTTCGTCGTGGACGCCAAGGTCGGCGCCACCGACAGCGACGAGGCCGTTGTCAAGCTGCTGCGCCGGGCCGGCAAGCCCGTCGTGCTGTGCGCGAACAAGGTCGACGGCCTGAGCGGCGAATCCGACGCCGCCTCCCTGTGGTCCCTCGGCCTCGGGCTGCCGCACCCGGTGTCCTCCCTGCACGGCCGCGGCACGGGCGACATGCTCGACGCCGTCCTCGACGCGCTGCCCGAGGCGCCCGCCCAGACCTTCGGCGCCGCCCCGCTCGGCGGACCGCGCCGCATCGCGCTGATCGGCCGCCCCAACGTCGGCAAGTCCTCCCTCCTGAACAAGGTCGCCAAGGAGGACCGCGTCGTCGTCAACGAACTGGCCGGCACCACCCGTGACCCGGTCGACGAGCTGATCCAGCTGGGCGGCGTGACCTGGAAGTTCGTCGACACGGCCGGCATCCGCAAGAAGGTCCACCTCCAGCAGGGCGCCGACTACTACGCCTCCCTGCGCACGGCCGCCGCCGTCGAGAAGGCGGAGGTCGCGGTCATCCTGATCGACTCGACCGAGACCATCAGCGTCCAGGACCAGCGCATCATCACCATGGCCGTCGAGGCCGGCCGCGCCATCGTGATCGCGTACAACAAGTGGGACGAGCTCGACGAGGAGCGCCGGTACTACCTCGAGCGCGAGATCGAGACCGAGATGCAGCAGGTCTCCTGGGCGCCCCGGGTGAACGTCTCGGCGCTCACCGGCCGCCACATGGAGAAGCTGGTCCCGGCGATCGAGACCGCCCTCGCCGGCTGGGAGACGCGCGTCCCCACCGGCCGGCTGAACGCCTTCCTCGGCGAGGTCGTCGCGGCGCACCCGCACCCGATCCGCGGCGGCAAGCAGCCCCGCATCCTGTTCGGCACCCAGGCGGGCAGCAAGCCGCCGCGGTTCGTCCTCTTCGCCTCCGGCTTCCTGGAGCACGGCTACCGGCGCTTCATCGAGCGCCGCCTGCGCGAGGAGTTCGGCTTCGAGGGCACCCCGCTCCACATCTCGGTGCGGGTGCGCGAGAAGCGCGGCGCGCAGTACAAGAAGAAGAAGTAGACGTACGGGGTGACGCGCCGCCGGGGTCAGTAGCCCCGGCGCGGAGCGGGCGGCAGGGCCGCCGGGATGTGCTGCATCCCGGTCTGGTACTGCCGCCCGCTGCCGTTGGCCTCGTAGCCGCCGCCCGTGCTCCCCGCGTACGCGTACGAGGGCTGCGGCAGCGGCTGGGGGGCCGGGGCGTACGCGGGCTGCCAGGCGTCCGCCGGCTGCCAGGAGGAACGGGTCCAGCCGCTGCCGTACGAGCCGCCGCCCCCGCCGGTGTACGCGAAGCCGGTGGAGGTGCCGCCGTAGGAGAACGAGGTGAAGCCCAGGTCCTCCTCGCCCGTACGATCGCCGGGGAGCGCCCGGAAGGCGCGCAGGTACTCCGAATACAGCAGGTCGTAGATCGGGGTGTGCGAGGCGGCCGGAGCGGTGTCCAGGGACGGGCGCATCTGGGGGACGCTGCTCGAAAAGGACGGGGCGCGGGTTGGGTCGTATGAATGCACGTATCAGCCAACGAACCCGAAGCCCTGCGGATGCGGCCTGACCGGGGCGAAAACGCAGCTCGCCGCCGGGGTGCCGGCACGACGCACGGCCGCCCGGCCCCTGGGGAGAGGGTCCGGGCGGCCGTTGCGACGGGTGCCGAGCGGGGCGTCAGGCGCCCGGCGTACCGGCCAGCGGCATCGAAGCGGCGACCAGCTGGCCGTCGGCCGCGGCCTTGTCGAGGGCGTCGCGGAGCAGGTCCTCGCGGGGCTGCTGACCGATGGAGCCGACCGGGGCGGCGTAGACGAGGACGCGCTGGGTCTTGTTGACGGCGGCCCTCCAGCCGTCGGTGACGGAGAGCGCATGGTGCGCCTGCCACCAGTGGATCGGGCTGCCGCCCTGCGGGCCGGGCTGGAGCACCGCGTGCAGCTGACCGGCGGCGAGCAGCACCGACCAGCCGTGCAGCGGGGAGGGCAGCTCGCCGGTGTCGGTGACCGGGATGAAGCCCTGCTCGATGAGGAGCGGCAGGAAGTCGTCGCCGGGGCCGGTGGAGCCGGGACGGGCGATCGGCGCGGTCGGCTCGACCACCAGCGCGGGGTGCAGCTCGCCGCCGATCAGGACCAGGCCGCTGGTGATGCCGAGGACGGCCTGGCCGCCGGGCACGGCCTGCGGCTCGTCGCCGGACGCGGGCGCGGCGGCGGCCGGTGCCGGGCTGTCGCCCGTGATGGAGCGGACGGCGCCCTGGAGCTGCTCCTCGGAGACGGAGACGACCTGCGACGGGATGCAGTTGGCGTGCGCGAAGGCCAGTACCGCGGTCTCTTCCCCGACGAACAGCACCGTGCTGGTGGGTTCGCGCTCGGGGTCCCCGGGGGTGCGGCAGGAGGTGCAGTCGTAACTGCCCGGCGCGTCGTCGCCCACGAGCAGCCTGTCGGCTTCTTCGTCACCGATTTCGGCACGTACCTCATCACTGACGTCGAGCATGCGCGGCACGGGGTGGCTCCTCGGACTAGGCGAGCGGGGCGCCGGGGGGTTCCCGGCTCGCCGGGCACAACGCGGGAGCGGTGCGCGGGGTCACGCCGTTTGAGGGAACGGAATCGAACCGGCCACCCGGGAGGGTGAACGGCCTCCTGGGCGCTTCGGGTTTGTGACAACTGTGGCTCGGTTGAGTCCAGTTGATGGTTGAAGCTGCCCGTTTCGCGGGGCGAGTGGCGGGTGGCGGGTCGGCCGTCCGGGTGGGGCGCGGGGGCGCGCCGCGTGGCGGGGCGGGACGGGGCCGGGGGCGTGCGTAGCGTGGGCCGATGCCCAACCTCCGGACCCGGTGGGCCGCGTCGGCGGCCGTGACCGCCGCCGCGCTGGTGTTCGTACTCCCCTCCTGCGCGACCGCGGCTCCGCCGCCGCCGGCGCCCGGGCCCGCGGGGGCGGCGCATCCGGGGTCGCCCGGGGTGATCGGGCGGGGGCCGGGGGACTGCGGGCCGGGCGGGGAGTGGCCCTGGGACTGCGTGGCGGA
Organism: Streptomyces sp. NPDC054883; assembly: GCF_053610645.1. Classification (NCBI taxonomy): domain Bacteria; kingdom Bacillati; phylum Actinomycetota; class Actinomycetes; order Kitasatosporales; family Streptomycetaceae; genus Streptomyces; species Streptomyces sp. NPDC054883. The sequence goes on from NZ_JBSGYT010000017.1 coordinate 45,878, forward strand.
CTGCGAGAGCAGTGGGCGCTGGTCGGTCAACACGGGCAACGGGTTCTACGGGGGACTGCAGTTCCGGCAGCCGACCTGGGAGGGGCACGGGGGACTCGTCTTCGCGCCGCGGGCCGATCTGGCGCGCCGGGAGCAGCAGATCAGGGTGGGGGAGGAGGTGCTGGCCACGCAGGGCTGGGAAGCGTGGCCGGTGTGCTCTAAGCGGTACGGGCTGGCGGGGCGGATGCACGTGGTGCGGGAGGGGGAGTCGCTGGACTCGATCGCGCGGCGGCGGAAGGTGGCGGGGGGCTGGCGGGCGCTGTACGAGGCGAACCGGGGGGTGCTCGGGGGGCGGCCGGAGGCGGTGGCGGCGGGGACGCTGCTGGTGTTGCCGGTTGCTCCGCCGGTTGCTCCGCCGGTGCCGGTGCCGGTGCCGGTGCCCTCGGCGAGTGGGGCGGTGCCTGCGGGGGCGGCTCCGCGCTGACGTCCGGAGCCGGGCTCCGCCCGGGCCCGCGCCTCAAACGCCGGCGGGGCTGGAAGAGCCGCCTCAAACGCCGGCGGGGCTGGAGGGGCGGGGCGCGGCGGGGCTGGAACGGCGAGGTGTGGCGGGGCTGGAAGAGCCGCCTCAAACGCCGGCGGCGGTGGAGAGCCGCCGCTGGGCAGGGTGCCCGGCGGGGAGGGAGGGGGTGGCGGGATACTTTGGGGATGCTTGAGACCTCCGCGCGGTTGTTGCGACTGTTGTCGCTGTTGCAGGCTCACCGGGAGTGGACCGGGGCCGCGCTGGCCGAGCGGCTCGGGGTGACCCCGCGGACCGTGCGGCGCGACGTCGACCGGCTGCGGGAGCTCGGGTATCCGGTGAACGCCAGCCCCGGCACCGGCGGCGGGTACCAGCTCGGAGTCGGGGCCGAGCTGCCGCCGCTGCTGCTCGACGACGACGAGGCCGTCGCGGTGGCCGTGGGCCTGCGCACCGCCGCCGGGAACGGCGTCGAGGGGATCGGGGAGTCCTCGGTACGGGCCCTGGCCAAGCTGGAGCAGGTGCTGCCGGCCCGGCTGCGCCGAAGGGTCGCCGCGCTGAACGAGTTCACCGTGCCGATGCTGCGGGGGCCGCAGGGCCCCACCGTCGATCCCGCCGTGCTCACCGGGCTCGCCGCCGTCTGCCGGGACGGCGAGCGGCTGCGCTTCGACTACCGGGACCACGACGGCGCCGTCACCCGCCGCACGGCCGAGCCGCACCGGCTGGTGTGCACCGAGCGGCGCTGGTACCTCGTGGCCTGGGACCTCGGCCGGGAGGACTGGCGGACCTTCCGTGCCGACCGGATCGAACCCCGGCCCCCGCACGGCCCCCGCTTCACCCCGCGCCCGCCCCCGGCCGCGGACCTCGCCGCGTACGTCTCCCAGGGCGTGTCCGAGCGCGCGTACGCGGCGCGGGCGCTGGTGCGGCTCAAAGTGTCGGCGGAGCAGGCCGCGCTGACCGTCGGCCCGAGCGACGGGACCCTGGAGCCGGTCGACGCACGGAGCTGCCTGCTGCGCACCGGGGCGGTGAACCTCGACGTCCTGGTGATTCACCTCATGCTGCTCGGCTGTGAGTTCGAGGTGGTCGAGCCGGTGGAGCTGACCGAGCGGATCCGGCGTCTGCGGGACCTTCTCGACCGGTCGGTGAAGGAGATGTAAGGAAACTGAGGGGGGCTCAGCCGCGGCTGCGCGGCGGAATTCCCGACCGGGATTGTGCCGGATCCGGCGGACGGTGGAGGAATTCCAAAAGCGTCTTCCGAACACGCGGGAATCGCCTTGCGGACCCACGCATTTCCGGTCCCGGAAGAGGTGCCGGGCCCAAGCGGCGTCGGCAAGGAACTGTCGACAATCCGTGACACAAGCGTGACCCGGTACGGAGGAACGTCCGGGCGTTGCGCTGACGCACTGGGCATATCAACGACAACGGCGGGCCGGTTCGGTGAACCGGCCCGCCGTCGCGGTGCCGTGGTGCGGGGTGGCTGTGCGTACCGTCCCGCGGGGGCCCGGGCGGCCCGGGCGGCTCAGCCGCCCGCGACCGGGCGGGCCGCGGTGCTCCGGGCGCCGGCCCGCTCGGTGTGCGCCGGACGGCGGCTGCCTACCGGGGTGACCGGGGTGCGCTCGGACCGGATGGCGTGCGGCCGGGCGGCGGCGTGCGGGACGGGCCGCGCGGCGGCGGCGTGGCCGCCCGACGGGCCGGCCCCGGCCGCCGTCTCGGCGGTGCGCCGCAGCTGCCACTTGCCGCCCGCGGAGACCAGCGGGACGAGCGCGGCGGCGACCGGCTCGGAGACCTGCCCCTCCTCCAGGCGGCTGCGCAGCCGCTCCCGCACCTCGAAGACGTACGCCTCGGAGCGGGCGATCAGCGGCTCGAACCACGGCAGGGCGAGCAGCACCAGCAGGCCGGCGGACCAGCCGAGCAGTACGTCGCTGACCCAGTGGGTGCCGAGGTACACGGTGGTGGCGCCGACGCTCAGCGAGACGACGGCCGACACCAGGGACAGCACCCGGCGGGTGACCACGGTGGAGGCCAGGTAAGCCAGGATTCCCCAGGTGACGACGGCGTTGGCGGTGTGGCCGGAAGGGAATATATCGCCGCCGGCGAAGAGCTCGGCGGAGCCGATCTGGGTGGCGTAGTGCGGACCGAGCCGCCCCAGGCCGAGCTTCACGGAGCCCACGGTGATGTTCAGCAGCAGCAGTGCGACCCCGAGGGTGATCAGCGGGCGGAGCGTGTGCTGGCGCCAGGAGCGCCAGCCCAGCCAGGCCGCGACCATGACGGCGGTGGGCCCGCGCTGGCCCAGGACCACGAGGTAGTCGAGGAAGGCGTGCAGCTGCGGCCACTGCTCGTAGGGCCGGAAGAACATGATCTGCCAGTCCAGCCGGACCAGCCAGGACGTGGTCAGCACCGCCACCACGATCGCGATGTAGAAGACGAGTGTCGATGCCAGGAGCACGACGCGGTGCCGGCTCATCCGCGGAGTTTGCAGATGGGCCGGTCGCTCTGGTTCCCGGTCCAGCCGGGCGAAGACCCGCTCCAGACGGGTCAGCATTTGGTCGGTACGCACTCAATCGACGTTACCGCGCGCCGAAGGGCGGCCCGGGCGAAACGCGGGCTTTGTGATGACCATGTGATGTGGAGTTGGTCTCACGCGGGCCTTAATTCCCGTTATTTCGACTGCGGTTGGAACTCCCGCGCGGCAATTGTCCGCACACTTACTCGCCGGTTATTGCCGCCGCCCAATCACTTTGCTCAAACATGGATCGGAATGATCCATTCCGTGATCACCCCGCCGGCGCCCGGCGCTTACGGGGGCCCCGACCCGTTCAGCCAGAAGGCCCCGTACACCGCCGACACCACGGCCAGCGCCCCGAGGACGGCGGCCGCCCGCCCCGTCCGCCACTTCGCCAGCGCCACCGCGACGGGCAGCAGCAGGGGGAAGGCGGGCAGCAGCAGCCGGGGCTTGGAGCCGAAGTACCCGGACGCGCACAGCGCCAGCGCCACCACGATCCCGCAGTACACCAGCAGCGCCGCGGGCTGGCGCCGGCGCACGCACAGCCCGTACAGCCACAGCACCAGCACGACCCCGGCGATCAGCCCCACCCCGGCCGCGAAGGCCGGCGACGCCAGGCGGCCCCCGATGAACCGGGCGAAGGCCCAGCCGCCGTCGAAGCCGTTGCCCCAGCCGGCCTGTACGTCCAGGTAGCCGAGCAGCCCGGTGCCCGTGCGGGCGCCGACCCACAGGACGTACGCCGCCGCGCCCGTCGGGGCCAGCAGCGCTCCCGCCGCCATCCGCCAGGACCGCTCCCCGCGCCGCCAGGCCAGTACGACCGCCACCCACACCGCCGCGACCACGGCAGCGCCGACCGGGCGGGTCAGCCCCGCCCCGGCCGCGAGCAGGCCCGCCGTCAGCCACCGCCCGCGCAGCACCCCGTACAGCGCCCAGGCGGCCAGCGCGGTGAACAGCGACTCGCTGTACGCCATGGACTGCACGACGGCGACGGGCAGCGCCGCCCAGAGCGCCACGGCCATCACCGCGGCCCGGCGGCCGTGGAGGAGGCAGGCGACGGCGAAGACGCCCCAGGCCGCCGCGAACCCCGCGACCACCGACACCACCAGGCCCGCGGAGCCGTACGACAGCCCGGTGGGCGCGGCGACGAGCCGCTCCAGCCAGGGCAGCAGCGGGAAGAACGCCAGGTTGGAATGGACGGCGCCGTTCGGCAGGACCACCTCGTACCCGTAGCCCTCGGCGGCGATGCGGGCGTACCAGAGCGAATCCCAGCGCGCCGAGAGCAAGGTGTGCGGGCTGCTGCCGGCCGCCGCCCCCCACCCGGCGAGCGCGGCCAGCCCGAGCAGCCGAATCGCCGCGAAGACGATCAGCGCGGGCGCGGCCCGACGCAATACGAAATCTTTCACGGGCACGATTATCGACGCCGCCGTTCCCGGGCCACGGACCGGAACCACGGGCGGCCGCCGTGCGTGCAGTGAGGGGGAAAGGGGGAGTGGCACACGCCACACGGGGGCCGTCACCACGATGAGAGCTTGACCACGTGTCGGACAGACGAACTCGCGTACGCTGACCCTTCACTCGCGCGAGTCGATGCCGGACCCCGCAGGACGCCGCAAGCGCACCACCCTCCGCGGCTCCACAAGACGCTGGTCCGCCGAGTGCGAGGGATCATCTGGGAGGTACATGCATGTCGGGGACGAACACGACCGGCGACGGTGAGCGCTCTCCGGTTTCCCCCGCGTCCCCCTGGCAACGGATCAGCGCCTGCTCCGGCGGGACCAACCGCTGGCTGGTGCTGGGCGTGCTGTGCGTGAGCCTCGTACTGGTCGCGCTCGACGCGACCATCCTGCACGTCGCCGTCCCCTCGGTCACCGAGGACCTGCGCCCCGGGGCGATGGAACTCCTGTGGATCGTCGACGCCTACCCACTGGTGTGCGCGGCGCTGCTGATCCTCTTCGGAACCCTCGGCGACCGGGTCGGGCGCCGCCGGATACTCCTGTTCGGCTACGGACTCTTCGGCGTCGCCTCCGCGATCGCCGCCCTCGCCGACAACGCGCAGGTGCTGATCGCCGCGCGCGCCCTGCTCGGTGTCGGCGGGGCGATGATCATGCCCGCCACCCTGTCGATCCTGCGCCAGGTCTTCCCCGACCGGCGCGAGCGGGCGCTCGCCATCGGGATATGGACCGCCGTCGCCGCGATCGGGGCGGCGAGCGGGCCGGTGCTCGGCGGGTTCCTCGTGCAGCACTTCTGGTGGGGTTCGGTCTTCCTCATCAACATCCCGCTGATGGCGCTGATCCTTCCAGTGGGCCGCTGGCTGCTGCCGGAGTCGAAGGGCTCCGCCGACGGGCCGTGGGACGTACTGGGCGCGCTGATGGCGGTCGGCGGTGTGCTCGGGGCGGTGCTCGGGGTCAAGCGGCTCGGCGCGGAGCGGGACCTCGCCGACGCGCAGGCGCTGCTGCCGCTGGCGCTCGGCGTGGCGCTGCTCGTGCTGTTCGTGCGGCGCCAGAAGCGGCGGAAGCACCCGCTGATCGACATGCGGATGTTCTCCCGCGCCGCCTTCTCGACGTCCGTCGGCTGCATCGTGCTGGCCATGCTGGCGCTGGTAGGCCTGGAGCTGATCGCCGTCCAGTACCTCCAGCTGGTGCTCCACCTGAGCCCGCTCCGGACGGGCCTGCGGCTGCTGCCGCTGACCTTCGCGGCCATGGCCGCGGGCGCGACCGGCTCGTACACCCTCCAGCGGATCGGGCCGCGCACGATGGTCTCGCTGGGCTTCGTGCTGACCGCCTGCGCGGTGCTGCTGCTGACGCTGATGGGTCAGCAGGACCGGCCGGTGCTGCTGACCGTGGGGTTCGTGCTGCTCGGCTTCGGGCTCCAGACGACGCTGTTCGCGGCGTACGAGTCCATGCTCAGCGAGGTGCCGGCGGCCAAGGCGGGCGGGGCGGCCTCGATAGGGGAGACCTCGTACCAGCTCGGCGCGGGCATGGGCATCGCGCTGCTGGGGAGCGTGATGAACGCGGCGTACGCGCCGGGGCTGGCCCACGTACCGGGGGTGTCGGGCACCGACTCGGCGAACGCGGCGCATTCGCTGGGTGAGGCGTACCAGATCGCGGCCCGCCTAGGCGGCGCGGCGGGGGAGTCGCTGCACGCGGCGGCCCGGCACTCCTTCGTGCACGGGCTGCACGTGACGCTGGTGGTGAGCGCGGGACTGCTGTTCGCGGGGGCGGTGATGGCGCTGAAGCTGCCCCGGGTGATGGAGTGCGGCGAGCCGTCGGCGGAGGCGCTGCGGCTGCCGGCGCAGGGCCGGCCGGCCGGCGCGCAGCCGGAGTGCGACACGGCGGCGCGCCGGGCCTGAGCCCGGCCCCGCGACGGCCGGCTCCGGTGGGGGCTGGAAAAGCGGGCGCCCCGGGGAGAAACTTGCGGCGCTAGGTTTCTTCCCAAGGCCGCCGGGAGGCCACGTGTCCTTCGTACCCACCGATCCGCTCGGGCTCGACGATCTGCTGAGCCCCGAGGACCTCGCCATCCGCGACGCCGTGCGCCGCTGGGCCGCGGACCGGGTGCTGCCGGAGATCGCCGACTGGTACGAGCGCGGCGAGCTGCCCGGGATCCGGGAGCTGGCCCGGGAGCTCGGAGGGATCGGCGCGCTCGGGATGTCCCTGCGGGGCTACGGGTGCGCCGGGGCCAGCGCCGTTCAGTACGGGCTCGCCTGCATGGAGCTGGAGGCCGCCGACTCCGGGATCCGCTCGCTGGTCTCCGTACAGGGCTCCCTCGCCATGTACGCGATCTGGAAGTACGGCTCAGAGGAGCAGAAGCAGCGCTGGCTCCCCGGCATGGCGGCCGGCGAACTGATCGGCTGCTTCGGGCTGACCGAGCCCGACGTCGGCTCCGACCCGGCGGCGATGCGCACCTGCGCGAAGCGCGACGGCACCGACTGGGTGCTGAACGGCCGCAAGATGTGGATCACCAACGGCAGCGTCGCGGCCGTCGCGGTGGTGTGGGCGCAGACGGACGAGGGGATCCGCGGCTTCGCGGTCCCCACCGACAGCCCCGGTTTCGCCGCACCGGAGATCAAGCACAAGTGGTCGCTGCGCGCGTCGGTCACCAGCGAGCTGGTGCTGGACGACGTACGGCTGCCCGCGGACGCGGTGCTTCCCGGCGTCACCGGGCTCAAGGGGCCGCTGGGCTGCCTCAGCCACGCGCGGTACGGGATCGTCTGGGGTGCCATGGGTGCGGCGCGCGCCAGTTTCGAGGCCGCGCTCGACTACGCGAAGACGCGGGAGCAGTTCGGCAAGCCGATCGGTGGCTTCCAGCTGACCCAGGCCAAGCTCGCGGACATGGCGCTGGAACTCCACAAGGGCATCCTGCTCGCCCACCACCTGGGCCGGCGCATGGACGCGGGCACTCTGCGGCCGGAGCAGATCAGCTTCGGCAAGCTCAACAACGTCCGCGAGGCCATCGAGATCTGCCGCACCGCGCGGACCATCCTGGGCGCCAACGGGATCTCGCTCGAATACCCCGTCATGCGGCACGCCACCAACCTCGAATCGGTCCTCACCTACGAGGGAACCGTCGAGATGCACCAGTTGGTGCTGGGCAAGGCGCTCACCGGGCTCGACGCCTTCCGGTAGGGGGTGTCTGACGGGTCAGGGTCGGATAGCGCGGGTCGGCTGGTGCCGTGGATTGCAAGGCGGAGGAGGGAGTCACTGCGGAGCATTGGCGACCGACGACAACGCGGCAAGCCGCGGTGCCAGGCGGGCCGGGCCCGGCCATGATCCGTCAGACACCCCCTATGGGCCCTGCTCAGCTCTGGTTGAAGAAGTCGCGGGCACGGCCGCCCGCTTCGCCGCTGACGATCTGGGTGTCGGCCGGGGTCAGCAGGAAGACCCTGGTCGCCACCCGCTCGATCGAGCCGCGGAGCCCGAAGGTCAGACCGGCGGCGAAGTCGACCACGCGCTTCGCGTCGGCCGGCTCCATGGACGACAGGTTCACGATCACCGGGACGCCCTCGCGGAACAGCTCGCCGATTCCACGCGCGTCACGGAAGCCGTCGGGGGTCACGGTCGCGATCCGCCGGCCGTGCTCGACCGCGGACTCCGAGGCCACCTTGACGCGCGGGTCGGTGACCCACTGGTCCCCGGGGCCGGACACCGAGCCGCCGTGCTGGCGCTCCACGGCCTCCGCGTAGTCGTCGTCGTAGTACCGCTCGTCGTCGTTGTCCTCCACGAGACCCAACCAGGCACTCGCCTTGCGCACCGAACCCATGGACGCCTCCTTTCACCGCGGTCAGTTGTCTTCTCTTCCGCTGCCCCTATGGTCGTCCATGATGCTGACAACGCGCCAAGTGGATAGTCGGCGCGCACGGGTTTCGTGACGGTACTGGTGCAGAACATCCGTTGCACCGTCAAGGTTCCGAGCGCCTGCCGCTGCTGACTGAGTGAAAATACGACTGCGGACGCCGTCCGGGTGAGCCCTGCGGGCGTACGGGTGAACGACCGGGCTGGGTACCATGCCCGCCAGGCACGCGTATGACACGGGGGAAGCGCACTTGTTCGGCATCGTCAGACCTTGCACGCACCGGCTGGGGGAGCGGTTCAAAGCCGAGTGGACGGCCCATCTGTGCGGGCTGTGCCTGGCACTTCGCGGGGACCACGGCCAGTTCGCCAGGATCGTCACCAACTACGACGGGCTGCTCGTCTCCGTTCTGACGGAGGCTCAGTCCGCTCCGGCCGCCGGCTCGCGGCGCACCGCCGGGCCGTGTCCACTGCGCGGGATGCGGACCGCCTCGGTGGCCGACGGGGAGGGTGCCCGCCTCGCCGCCGCCGTCTCCCTGGTGCTGGCCTCGGCGAAGGTCCGGGACCACGTCGCCGACCGGGACGGGCTGTTGGCGCGGGCCCCGCTCGCGGCCGCCGCCCGCAAGGTCGCCCGGGGCTGGGACCGGGCCGGCGCCCGTACCGGGGCCTCGCTCGGCTTCGACACGGCGGTGCTCGTCGACGCCGTGGACCGGCAGGGCGGCATCGAGGCCCTGGCCGGGCCCGGCACGCCCGTGCTGGTGGTCACCGAGCCGACGGAGACCGCGACCGCGGCGGCCTTCGCGCATACCGCGATCCTCGCCGGACGGCCAGGCAACGCCGCGGCGCTCGCCGAGGCGGGCCGCTGCTTCGGGCGGCTCGCGCACCTGCTGGACGCCGTGGAGGACCGGGCCGCCGACGCCGCGGCGGGCGCCTGGAACCCCCTCACGGCCACCGGCACCTCCCTCACCGAGGCCCGGCGGCTGTGCGACGACGCCCTTCACGGCATCCGGCTCGCCCTGCGCGAGGTGGAGTTCACCGACGCGGGCCTCGCCCACCGGCTGCTCGTGCACGAACTGCGCACCTCCGTGGACCGCGCCTTCGGGACCGGCGGCTGCGCCCACACCGGTGTGAACTCCGCGGGGCAGGGCGGCTTCGGGGCCGCGCCGCAGGGGTACGGGGGCCCGGGCGCGGGCGGGACGCCGTACGGGAGCGGCGGCCCGTACGCCCCGTACCCGCCGGCCGGGCCGGGGACGCCCCCGCCGATGGGCCCGGGCGGCCCGGGCGGCCCCGGCTGGGGTGGCGGCGGGGGCGGGCTGCCCCCGCAGAAGCCGCGGCGCGGGCTGCTCGCGGGGTGCGCGGTGGCCGTGGGGCTGTTCTGTACGTGCCGGCTGTGCTGCACCGATCACGAGGGCCCATGGTCGCGCAAGAAGCGCGACGCGTGGTGCGACGACTGCGACTGCGGCGACTGCGGGGGGTGCGACTGCGGCGGCTGTGACGGGTGCGACTGCTGCTGCCCCTGCGACGGCTGCTGACCGCCTGTCAGGTGACCCGCAGCCCCGGACGGAGTACCGGGAGGTTCTCCCCAGCGCCCGTGTGGAAGGGCTGAGGGCCATGAGCGATCACGAAGCGGGCGGTTACGCAGCGGACGACCCGGACACCGCCTGGAAGCAATGGCACGAGCGCCGCCTGGCCACCGTGTCCGCCCCTTACGGACCACTCTCCCTGATCGGTACGCACTGGCTCGCCGACCACCCGGACGGTCGAATTCCGGCCGTTCCGGGACGCTGGCGCGCCACCGGCGGCGGGGTGGCGGTGACCGCCGGACCCGGGGACGGCCTCAGCCTCGACGGCGCAGCCTTCACGGGTGACGCCGTACTCGCCGCCGACGACGGCCCGGCCGGGCACGCGCGGGTCGCCGCAGGGGACGTACGCCTCATGGTGATCCGGCGGGAGGGGGAGTGGGCGGTCCGCGTCTACGACCCGGCCGCCGCGGCCCGCCGTGCCTTCGGCGGTATCGAGGCGGGGCCCTACGATCCCGACTTCGTGCTCGCGGGCCACTTCCGCCCCTATGGCGAGGACCAGACCGTCCAGGTCGAGAACGTCGACGGGCGGACCCGGGGGCTCGGCCTCGGCGGCGAGCTGAGCTTCGTGCACGGAGGTGTGGAGCACACCCTCCAGGTCGCGGTGGACCGCAAGGACGGCGGCCTCTGGGCGGTGTTCGGCGACTCCACGAGCGGCGACTCCAGTTACCGTTTCCGTTTCCTGAGGCCCGGAGCCCCCGCTGCGGACCGGTCGGTGACCGTCGATTTCAACCGGGCTCTGCTTCCGCCGTGTGCCTTCGCCGATCACTTCATCTGCCCCTTCCCGCCGCCGGGCAACACCCTGCCGTTCGCGGTCGCGGCGGGTGAGCGAAGGCCGAAACCCGCCCTTGCTCCAGCAATCTGACGCCAGGACACTCCCGTCAGCGTCTCTCAAGGGACTTGTCAGGGGCACGGCGAACCCACCCGCTGCCCCCGGCCGGTCCCGCACAGGCACCGGCACCCCCACAGCCGCCGGGCCCCGATCCCTTACCGGGAGGACGAAGTGAGGACCAAGATCACCCGTACCAGGCTGCTCGCGGCGGCCGTCGGCGCGGCTGCCGTCGCCGCGCTCGCGCTGCCCGCCGCCGCCAGCGCGGACACCAAGGACAGCGGCTTCAGTGCCGCCCGGCTGGCCTCGGCCGAAGCCTCCGTCCTGCGGGCCGACGTCGCCGGCACCGCCTGGAACACCGACCCCGCCAGCGGAACCGTCGTGGTCACCGCCGACTCCACCGTCACGGCGGCCGACATCGCCAGGATCCGCCGCGAGGCCGGGGCCGACGCGGCCGCCCTGCGGATCGAGCGCACCGCGGGCAAGCTGAGGAAGCTGCTCTCCGGCGGCGACGCCATCTACGCGTCGAGCTGGCGCTGCTCGCTCGGCTTCAACGTCAGGAGCGGGTCCAACTACTACATCCTCACCGCCGGGCACTGCACCGACGGCGCGGGCACCTGGTGGACCAACTCCTCGCACACCAGCACCATCGGATCCACCGTGGGATCCAGTTTCCCGACCAATGACTACGGCCTGATCAAGTACGCCAGCAACTCGCCCGTCCCGCCCGGCACCGTCGGCAGCCAGGACATCACCAGCGCCGTCGACGCCACCACCGGCATGTCCGTCACCCGGCGCGGCTCCACCACCGGCATCCACGGCGGCACCGTCACCGGCCTCAACGCCACCGTCAACTACGGCAACGGCGACATCGTCTACGGCATGATCAAGACCAACGTCTGCGCCGAGCCCGGGGACAGCGGCGGCCCGCTCTACTCCGGCAGCCGCGCGGTCGGTCTCACCTCCGGCGGCAGCGGGAACTGCTCCTCGGGCGGGACCACCTTCTTCCAGCCCGTCGTCGAAGCCCTCAACGCCTACGGCGTCAGCGTGTACTGAGCCACCCGGCCTCCGGCCCCCTGGACGTCCTCCCGCCTTCTGGGAGGATGTCCAGGGCGTGCGTGTTTCCGGGGGGAGGCAGGTTTCCGTATGAAACGCATCGGGGTGACCGGACACCGGTCGATTCCCGTCGAGGCGCTCGGACACGTCAGGCAGGGCCTGCGGGGCGTACTGTGCGGCCGTCAGGGGCCGTTGGAGGTGCTCTCCAGCCTCGCGGAGGGCGCGGACCAGCTGTTCGCCGGCATCGCCCTGGAATGCGGCGCCGACCTCACCGTGGTGATCCCCAGCGAGGACTACGAGCACGATTTCGCGGACGCCGCGGCCCTGGCCCGCTACCGGCAGCTCAGGCACCGGGCCGCCCAGGAGGTGCGGATGGGCTTCGCCCGCTCCACCGACGAGGCGTACTACGCCGCCGGCACCTACATCGCCGAGTCCTGCGACCGCCTGGTCGCCGTCTGGGACGGGCTGCCGGCCCGCGGGCACGGTGGCACCGGCGAGATCGTCGCCTACGCCCGGGCGCTCGGCAAGCCCGTCACCGTCATCTGGCGCGAGGGCGTGACCCGCGACTGAGCCGCGCCCCGCCCGCGGGCCGTGGTCAACTGCTGTGCCGGGCCAGCCAGTCCGTGTGCTGCGGAGAGACGTACCGCTCCGTCTCGTACACCGCGGACGGCCACTGCGACTCGGTGATCGTCGTCTGCATCACCACCATCATCGCCGACAGGTCCTGCTCGATCAGCGTGTGCGCCTCGATCAGCGGATGGTGGCGCCGCACCTCGTTCCAGGCGATCGCCGCCGCCGCGGCCGCGCTCAGCAGCGCAGTCAGCGCCGGACCGGGCCCCGAGCCGAACGCGCCGAGCACCGCGAACAGCAGGGCCACGCAGGTCAGCAGCACGATCGTCCACGACCACAGCGCCGTCGCCCGCCGGGACACCTCCGTCTTGCGCTGGTACCAGTTGCGCTGCTCGATCAGCCGGTCCCGTACGTACGTCTCCCGGCGCAGCTGGTAGTCCTGCCCCCGCAGCCGCTGCATCGCCCCGGTGATCTCCCCGCCCTCCGGCACCAGCCCCGCCGCCCGGGGGTCCTCCCAGCCCATCTTGCGCAGCTCGTCCAGCCCGGCCTCCAGCCGGGTCCGGTACGTCGCCTCGGGGGCGCTGACCTCACTGCCGAACGGCGCCCCGTGCACCGCGTACCGCCAGGCCAGGGACTTGATGAACTCCGCCGCGCTCCGGTTGAGCTGCCACTGCGGCCGGGCCCGGCGCCGGGTCGCCCGTACGCCCACCGCCAGCACGCCGGCGTAGGCCAGCGCGCTCAGCGCGCCGAACAGGTGCAGCGAGCCCGCCGCGGGCGCGGCGGGCAGGGCGGCGGCCCCCGCGGCCGCGACCAGCAGCATCAGCTGCCTGCGCGTGGCCCGGGTGGACTCCCGCTGCCGGGAGATCGCCGCCTGGTCGGTGTGGTGGAAGAGGGCCGGCAGGTCCTCGTTCCGGAAAGTCATGCTGTCGCTCACAGCGAACCCCCCAGGTCTGCTGTAGGTGCGCGGGGCGGCCCGTGCGGGCGCCGCCCCGCGCCGGATCACACGGCGAGGGGCTCCAGGTCGCGGTGGACGCGTCGCTCGTCGCGGGCGTAACGGGTCAGGCCGTGGTCCTCGCCGAGCAGCCGCGTCAGCTCGCCCACGGTCTCCGTCCGGACCCGGGCCGCCTCCTCCTTGCGGCCCATCATGTCCAGGCTGACCGCCATGTTGGAGGCGGCCGCCAGGGTCTCCGGGTGGTGCGCCCCCAGCGCCTCGCGCAGCCGCAGCACCACCAGCCGCTCCAGTTCCAGCGCGCCCTCCGGGTCACCGAGGTCGGCGAGGGCGTTGGCGAGGTTCAGGTGGCCGAAGACGGTGTGCGGGTGGTTGTCGCCCAGTACCTCGCGCATGTGCCGGATCGTCAGGCGCAGCATCGGCTCCGCCGTGTCCGCGGCGCCCGTGCCCCAGTGGAACACCGCCAGGTTGTTGACGGCCGCCAGGGTGTACGGGTGCCGCTCGCCCGGCACCTTCACGTACTCGTCCACCACCTCCTGCGCCAGGTCGCGGGCCGCGCCCGGGTCGCCGGTCGCGAACAGGTCCGCCGCCAGGTTCAGCTCGCAGGCCAGCAGGTCCGGGTTGACCGAGGTGTACTTGGCGCGGTAGCGGTTGCGGGTCGCGGTCGTCAGCCGCAGCGCGTCCTCCAGGTCGCCCGCCCGGCGCAGCGACACCGCCAGGTTCTTCGCCGCGGACAGGGTGCCGGGGAAGGCCCGGCCGAGCGTCCGCTTGTAGATGTCGTAGGTCCGGCTCAGCAACTGCACCGAATCGTCGTACCGGCCCACCTCGCGCAGGTCCCGGGCCAGGTTCTGGGCCGAGGACAGGGTGTACGGGTGGTCCGGGCCCAGTACCTCCGTACGCCGGTCGAACACCTCCTGGTCGATCTCCCGGGCCCGGGAGTACTGGCCGACCATGCGCAGGTTCAGGGCCAGGTTGTTGGCGGCGGCCAGGGTGCGCGGGTGCGCCTCGTGGAAGATCTGCCCGAAACCCTCGTGCGCGGCCGTCGCCAGCTCCATCGCCTCGCCGTAGCGGCCGAGCGCCCCCAGGTCCATCGCCAGCCCGCTGGTGGTCATGTACGTGTGCGGGTGCGAGGGGCCGAGCGAGGTCCGCTGCCGGTCCAGGGTGACCTCGTCCAGCTCCTTCGCCTCCACGAACCGGCCCTGCGAACGCAGGATGTTCGACAGGTGGAAGCGCAGGTACAGGTACTGCAGGTCACTGTCGCCCAGCATCTCCTTCCACACCTCGCGCAGTTCTTCGCCGAGCTGGTACGCGGCCTTGAAGTCACCGCGCTTCCACAGGTAGCGCACCCGGTCGATCAGCAGCCGGCGGGTCTCCGGCTCCTTGCAGAACCGGGCCTCGGAGGGCGTCAGGTGCGGCCAGATGGTGTTGAACCGGGGCCAGGTGGCCGGATTGTCTATGGGCTCGTCGTCATCGGGCCGGGCGCCCGCCAGGATCCGGTGCACGGCGTGCCGGGCCTCGCGCTGCTCCTCCTCCGACAACTGCGCCCGGATCACGGCCTGGACGAGGCGGTGCACCTGGATGCTGTTGCCGACCTGGTCGACCTTGGCCATCGCGAACCGGCCGATCTCCCGGATCACCCGGCCCAGCATCAGCTTCTCCTGGAGCGAGGAGTCGTACGGCTTGAGGGCGTTGATCATCTCCTTGCTGTAGAGGAGGTTCGCGGATATCGGCTCCGGCGCGAAGAAGGCGCACAGCTGCAACAGCCGCACCGCGGCCGGGGAGCGCTGCTGGAGCCGCTCGATGGAGACGTTCCAGGTCGCGGCGACCGGTTCCGGATAGCCGGCCGGCTGGTTCAGCCCCAGCACGCTCGCGGCCTGCTGGGCCAGCTGCTCCAGGTACGCGGACACGGGCGTGGCGGTCTCCGCGATCCAGGCACCCGCCTGCTCGACGGCGAGCGGCAGGTCACCCACCGCTATGGCCACCTGCTCGGCGTCCTCCTGGGAGAGGCCGGGGGCCCGCCGCTGGAGGTGCTCGACGGACTCCTCGCGCAGGAACACGTCCACCGGCAGCGCGTCACCGTACTGCGACCAGGACTGGTTGCGGGAGGTGACCAGTACGTGCCCCGGGCCGCCCGGCGGGAAGAACCGCTTGAGCGTCTCGGGGTCGTCGGCGTTGTCGAAGACCAGCAGCCAGCGCGAGGTGGGCACACCGCGCCGCAGCAGGTCGATCGCCTCCTGGGAGGCGGCCGCCATGTCCTCGCCCGTCTGGGCGCCCAGCCGGACGGCCAGCTCCGCGAGGGCCGCGACCACGTCGTCGGTCTGTTCCGAGGAGATCCACCAGACCAGGTCGTAGTCCGCCATGAACCGGTGGACGTACTCCAGGGCCACCTGGGTCTTGCCGACGCCGCCGAGCCCGTACAGGGTCTGCGGCTGCGGCAGCACCACGGCCATGCCGCCGCCGAGCTGGTTGCGCATCCGCTCCAGCACGATGCTGCGCCCGGTGAAACCGGTGTTGCGGGGCGGTGCGTTCCAGATCTTGGGCACGGTCCCCGGGAACCGGGGGCCTGGCTGAGAGGCGCTGTTGACCGTGTCGTTCAGGGCCATGGGCCGCTCCACCGCGCGCAGCAGGGCGGTGGTCGCGTGCACCTCGTCGAGGCGGAAGAGGTCCACCGGGTTGCGGTCGATGTACGGCGTCGCGAGCCGTACGTCGCCCACCCGCAACGGCACCAGCTGGCGCCGGCCCCCCGTCGGGTCCTCGGCGGCGGCCCGGTTCCACACCTCGACGGCGCGGGCGGACTTGAGGAAGGCGCTGGAGAGCAGCACGACCGTGCGGGCGGCGTTGTCGACGCTGATGCCCGATCCGCCGAGGGTGTCCCCGCCGGTCGGCGCGGGCGCCGCTTCCGCCGAGACGTCCTTGGGCACCACGCGGAAGCCGGCCCGGGTGAGCACCGACTCGATCCAGTCGGCCCACATCCGGTTCTCGGCGACGTAGCAGAGGAACAGGTCGGCGGGCAGGGCCGGGCGGCGCCGGGTGAAGGCGTCCCGGATCCGCATCCGGACGTCTTCCGCGATGGCCGGCATGGAGGTGATCTCGCCCTCGGTGACCACGGCGGTGAGCCGCTCGAACGCCGAAAGCAGGGAGTTGGTCAGCCCGGCCTCGTCGCCGAAGGTGGCCAGGGTCTCCTCGTAGGCGTAGTAGGGCCGGTACGGGATCTCCACCGCGCCCCAGTAGGAGGTCAGGTCGTCACCGACGAGGCCGCCCGGGAAACGGTCGAACTTGATCCGCGCCAGTGCCCGGCCCGCGTCGGCCTTCTCCTTCTCGCCCTCGTCGATGCGCATCGGCACCGGGTAGATCTTGATGCCGCGGTCGTTGAACCGCTCGTCGATCTGCCGGGCCACGGAGGCGGCGCCGTCGATGGACTGGTCGGAGAGGGTGAAGCAGTCGACCAGGACGTCCGGCAGGTGCACGGTGCAGATGTCGGCGATGTCGGACAGGCCGGTGCGGCTGTCGATCAGCACGTAGTCGTAGTTCTTCTTCATGTCGGCGCGCAGCGCGTCGAAGAAGAGGCCGCCGCCGAGGCGGTCGTAGAAGTTGTCCCAGTCGAAGGTGGACACGGTCGCCGAGTACTCGCGGTTCTGCCGGCCCGCCGAGACGAAGTCGAGGGTGCCGCCGTCGGGGAACTCCCAGCCCAGCGTCTCCGGGGTGAGGGAGACCGCGTGCGGCTGGATCCGCGCGTAGTCCTTGTGCCAGTCGTCGGCGCGCTGCACCGGGCTGGTCGCGGCCCAGGCGTACTCGCTGATCAGGTCGATGACCCCGGTGGTCGCCCCGAGCGTGGAGGGATCCAGGAAGGGGTGGAAGAAGCGGTGCAGACCCGGCGCCTCCAGGTCCCAGTCAACGGCCAGCACCCGCTTGCCGTTGGCCGCCAGGATCCAGGCGGTGTTCGCCAGCGCCATGGTGCGGCCCGTACCGCCCTTGTAGGAATAGAAGGTGACGATGCGTCCGCCACGGCTGTCACGACCGGCTGTCATCCGTGTCCCCCCGCTCTGTGTCGCTGACGTCGTTGGTGTCGGTCCCGCGCGGTGCGTCACCGCCCGCCTCGGTGTCGGGCGGAAAGGGAACGCGCGGCGGCAGCGGCGGGGGCGGCTCGTCCATCCCCATCGGCCCGACCAGCCGCGGCCGTTCGGTGTGGGTGCCGCCCGCGGGCGGGTAGACCTGGGCGTGTCTGAGGAACTGCTGGGCGGCGGCCTCGACCACCTGGGGCAGGATCTGCCCGAGCATCTCCATGTTGGCGACGCCGTTCGCGGCGGCCCGGCAGGCGGCCCGGCCCTGGCTCATCTTGACGGGCATCGTCCCCTCCAGCCGGTCCGCCAGCTCGCCCTCCTTCGCCCGGCTCTGGTGGTCGTACCGGTTCCAGGGCACGACCACGTTGATCCACGGCCGGTGTTCCTGGTCGAAGGCGGCCAGGCGCTGGCGGCGCGACTCGTCCTCCACCGCCCAGCGGTCGACGATCAGGATCTCCGGACGGGTCGGCGGCTGCTTGCTGTCGAAGTGCCCCGCCTCGTCGTCGAACGAGCCGAGGCTCGTCTGGTAGTTGAGGTTGCGGATCACGTCCTCGGCCACGTAGGCGATGGGCCGCTGCGCCCCCGGGTGGTACGGGTTCCACTCCAGCGCACTGTCCCCGTAGTACTCGGGGCTGCGGCCCTCGGGAAGGTCGTGCCGGGTGGCGGCCGCCACCGTGATGTGCAGGGTGCGGGCGGGGTTGCCGCCGTTGCTGCCGAAGGCGCTCGGCACCACCCGGTAGTCCAGCGGCTTGATCGGGTCGATGCGTACGCTCTCGGCGACGTGCACGATGCGCTTGGCGAGTTCGTACACGGCCGCCTCGTACTGCTCGGCGTAGCCGCGGAGTTTGATCAGGCCGTACAGGCCGTCGGTGACGTAGCGCTCGCCGAAGGTGTTGTGGTTGAACTGCAACCGCGAGGCGGGGCCCGGCATGTGGGTGGCGGGCACCGGGACCCACAGGGCCGGCACGATGGCCTCGGGCGGCGGCTCGTTGTGGCGGGCCCCGTGCTGGATCGCGCGCTGCGCGAAGGCGAACCACTCCTTGCCGCACATCTCGCTGGCGAAGTAGCGCGGCGAGAACAGCGGCACGAAGACCCGGCAGGTGGCGAGCGCCGCCGCGAGCCGTTCCGACCAGCCCTCGCCGCTGCGTATCTCGCGGTCCATGAAGCCGGCCTCCGAACCGGCGGGCAGATCAGTCAGCGCCATGACGTGGTTGCAGAGGTCACGGAAGAGCCGTTCGACCCACATGTCGGGGTCGGGACCCCCGGCCCCGAACCTCGGCGTATGCGCATAACTGAGAAAGAAGTACGGCTGCACTGATGCGGGCACACGACCCCCGTCCCGAAGATGCGAGCGAAGAAACATCATTCCGGAGCTGCTTCGCCACATCCCCTCATCGTTCAGTCAATCAGCGTCTGTTTTCGGTCATCCAGTCGATTGCGTGACCAACGGCATCGGAAATCGAGAAGAGCACGGCCGCTGCCCCTCCCAGCCGCCCCCTGCGCAACCGTGAATGCGGGAACGCGTCGCCGATCTCCGCGAAATCACTGTCGTCCAGTGCGACGTCCTCGTACGTCGTCCACTCCTCCCCCTGCCGTCCCCCCGGAAGGTTCACCTTCACCACACAGTCGTACATGCGCAAGGGGGGCTTCGGAATTCGGTACTCCGCCAGGTGGAATGCGGTGCAGGCCGAAAATCCCACGTTGATCATGAGTACCTGGCCGCCCTCCCAGCACATTTTTCCCAGGGGCGACTCCTCACCCAGGTGGCATTCGAGGCGGTGGCCGGAGCACAGCCGCCGCGCGTCCTTTCCCAGCGCCGCGAACGAGGTCTGCGGATGCGCGCTGCGCGCCGCGCCGGGGGTGGTGCGGACGGCCTCGGCGAAACGCCCCACGCCCCGGCTCGGGGTCCGCCGCGGGTCGAACGCGGGCATCCGGGCCCGGAACTCCCGCACCTGCGGCTCCGAAAGGCCCGCGATCCGCTCCAGGTGCGCCGTGGAGGTGAGGGAGTTCTCCGAGGTGAACGCGGGCACCACCAAGGTGCCGTCCCGGCCCAGCACACCCGTCAGGGCGTCGCGCAGCGGTCCGGTCCGCAGGCCGGTGCCGCCGAGCGCGGCGTGCACCAGCAGCGGCGCCCCCGGGCGCACCCCGAGCAGGCACAACTCCCGGGCCAGCGCCAACGCATCCGGGCCGGCCGGGGACGTCACGCGTCGACCGCCTTCGACTCCCACCGCAGCTCCGCCACCAGCCGTTTGCCGGTGATGGTCAGCTCGGCCGCACCGGCCAGCCGGTCCAGGGCCCGCTGGATCCGGTCGGCCGCCCCCGGTTCGGGTGCCGCGGTCGCCCGCCGGTACGCCTCCACCGCCACCCGCTCGTGTACGTCGGCCAGCAGCCGGGACACCGGGACCGGGCGCTCCCGCCACGGCGAGGGGTGCTGCCACTCCCCGTCCAGCGCGTACAGGTCGGCCACCTCGGTCAGCGCCCGCAGCCGCGCCCGGCGCCGGCCGGTCAGCAGCGCCAGGGCCGTCTCCCGGACCCCGGCGCCGTACGGCACCCCGAGCGCCCCGGGTCCGTGCCGCCCGGCCTCGCCCCAGCCGTGCGCCCGCGGGCCGCCCGCGAGCGGGGTCAGTGTCGTCAGACCCGCCGCGGCGGCCCGGGCGAACTCCGGGACGGCGGCGTGCAGCAGCGCCCAGGCCGCGTCGAGCCTGCCCCGCCACTCCTCGGCCTCCCCGGCCCCCAGCCGCAGCCTGGGCGGGCGGGCGAAGCAGTTGCGGTACGGGTCGAGGTCCTCCAGCGCCACCGGGGCGGTGTCCGGCCCGGGCGGCGACCAGCTCCGTACGGGCAGCCACCGCGCGTCCCCCGCCGCCGGACCGAAGCGGTGCTCGGCGCGGCCGTCGCGCACCGCGTACCCCGTCCCGGCGGCCCGCAGCGCGGCCCGCCCCCGGGTGCCCGGCTCGCCCAGCCGCAGCAGCCCGAGCGTCGGCAGGTACAGCTCGCCGTCCCGGTAGGGCACCTCGGCCGGCAGGTCGAGCCCGCCCCGCAGCACGGCGGCGGCGGCCAGCGCGGCCAGCCTGCGCGCCGCGCCGGGCCCGTCGGGGCGCCCCTCACGCCCGGCGTCCAGGGCCTCCAGGACCCAGGTGCGGGTGAACGGGTGGTCCAGTACGGCCGCCAGCGCGGCCGCGCCCGCGTCCCCGGCGCGCTCCACGGAGGCCAGCAGCTCCCAGGACCGGGCCCAGTCGGGATCACCCGTACGGTCGGCGTTCAGCCGGGCGAGCAGGACCCGGGTCAGCTGCTCCTGGGAACGGGCCAGTTCGGCCGGGTCGGTGAGTTCCGGCGCGGTCTCCCGGGCGGCGGTGCGGCCCTCGACCCCGTCCACCAGCTCGCGCAGGTCGGTGCAGTACACGGAGGGATGATCGAAGTTCCCGCCGCCGTCCGGGTCGGCCCGGTAGCGGTGGGTGTAGAGACCGCCGCCGCACGAACGTACGACGGGGCAGCGGCGGCACGTGGCACTGACACCGGCCAGGCCCAGCTGCCGGGCCCGCATCCCGGGGTGGGCGGCGACCTGGTCGAGGGAGTGGCGGAAGACGTCGAAGCCGGTGGCGGCGGCGCCCTCGTAGGCGCTCTTGAGGGAGTCGACCTGCTCCAGGGTCCCGTCCGTCTCGACGACGACCAGGTCGGTCGGCGCGAGGCCCAGGGACTCGGTCAGGCTCGGGCCGCCGCGCAGGGTGGACAGCAGGGACTCGAAGAGCCGTACGGAGACCGGCCGCCCGAGCCCCTCCCAGTGGTCGAAGACCCGCAGCAGCCAGCGGGCGTACGCGTCGGGGGCGCCGTCCGGGCGGACCGGCGGGGTCTCCCAGGTGGCATGGGGCAGCAGGAAGTCCACGCGCGGGGGTCGCAGTTCCACGAGGGCGTCCAGCACGGCGACGGGGTCGTTGGCCACGTCGACGGTGCAGAGCAGGCCCTGGTAGAGATGGCGGTAGGGCTCCGAACGGAGCAGTGCGACGGCGGCGAGGACCAGGGGGTGGCTGGTGCGCCCGTCGGCGAACCGGCGGTGCCGGTCGTTGGCGGCGCGGTCCCCGTCGAGGGAGATGCCGACGCGGACGCCGTACTCGGCGAAGAGGTCGAGGCAACGGCGGCCCAGCTGCAGCCCGTTGGTGTGGATCCGCAGGTCGAGTGCGGCGGTTCCGGCGAGTGCGCGGGTGAACTCCTCGCACACGAGGCGTAGTCGGGCCGTGCCCGCCAACAGGGGTTCCCCTCCGTGGAGAATCACCGTGACGGAGGGGATTGCATGGTCACGGGCATGTTCGGCGAGCCGCGACGCGGTCTGCGAAATGACCTCGGGGGAGATCACTTTCGGCCGGGCTCGCCAGCTCTGATCAGCGTGTTCGTAGACGTAGCAATGATCACAAGCGAGATCGCATCTGCTGTGAACCTTGAGGACGATCTCGCGAAAAGCGATCAGGCCGGTCATTCCACCAGTCTAGAGCGCGTGCTCCGGTGTCAGAGCGCAGAGTTGAAGATCGGTGCCTGAACGTGACGGCCGTTTTCCGAGGGCAGGACGCGGCCGAGCACCGCGGCCGCCGACGCGCTGCGGACGTCGATCCGGTCGAGCGGGACCCGGGGGGTCTTGACCGTGCTGGTCGCGGGGGTTGCGGAAGTGTTCACGACACCGTCCTCGGGGAGGCCATGCGAAATGGGCAGGGGAGCGACACCAGCGGTCGCCGCTGGTGTCAAGCGTGGACTTTACTCGTCCACACCTTATTGGCAACCGAGACATGACGCCTGGTCAAGCGTTCTACGGAAAGGCTGCCGCAATTCTCGAGGTGCGGTAATCGGCCGTTTGCCGTACGGCAAGATCCTTTATCCCTGACGCCCGGTCACCGCCGGTGCGGATCACTCGGCCGGGGGTGTTCGGCATGTTCACGCCACCCTCTGACCTGCCGTTCGGCCGAAAGTACCCCCATGCGCCTCCAGCGGACCCTTGCCGCGACCGCCGCCCTCATCGCCCTCCCCGCCCTCGCCGCCTGCAAGGGCGACCCCGCGCCGCCCGCCGGCCGCGCGGGTGCGAGCGCCTCCCCGTCCGCCGCCGGGCCGTCCGCCGGCGGCTCGGTCATCGAAGCGCAGCAGTACGTGAGGCAGTTCACCTCCTGCGAGGACCTCAGCGGCGAACCGGACGACCCCCGGCTGCCGTCGACCGGGTTCACCCGCGTCGGACAGTGGTCCGTGACCCGGCGGGGCGTGTGCAGTGACCGCCCCGTGCACGGTGAACTCGTCTTCTACGTGGTCTCCGACATGAAGGAGTTCCAGGAGCGGTACAAGCAGAAGGTCATGGACGCGATCAAGGGCGGCGACGGCGCCTCCGGCCTCGACAGCCGGGTGCTCGTCGGCAAGGGGTACGTGGTCACCCCGACGCAGACCAAGTCGGCCCTCGCGCTCGGCCGGTCCGACCTGCGGATACTGACCTGCAACCCGACCTTCGCCGTACCCGAGGGGTACAAGAAGGAGAAGGCGCTGGTCGAGGGCTGCGTCCTCAGCGACTTCGTCAACAGCCCGGACGGCTCGGGGAGTCCGAACCCGGCGACCCCGCAGGACCCGGCCGGGGAGAAGCCGGGGCAGCCGGCCCGCGGCAGCCTCGGACTGCCGCGGCCCGGGAGCATGGCCGAGCTCAAGACCCTGGTGGGCGCCGGCATGGACTGCTCGCACTTCACCACGGCGCCCGCGGACGCGGCCGTCGAGTCGATCGACTACGAGCCGGTGGTCAAGGGCGACCCCCGGGCCTGGGGCGTCACCGGACGGGGTCTGTGCGGGGTGCCGGCGGGTGGGCAGCGCGCCCACGACCTCAACTGGCTCGACACGGTCGGCGACATGAAGAAGCTCCAGACCAGGGCGAAGGCCGCCCAACTGGCCGCCCTCCAGGACGGCGGGAAGCTCAGGGCCACCGCGAGCCGGCTGCTCGTCGGCGAGAACGTCGCGGTGGAGTCGATCGATCCCGCCGTTCGCGACGGCCTGTACCAGGCGCAGTTCCTCGCCCTGAACTGCGTCCCGGGCTTCTCCGCCCCGGCCGGGTACCGGCTGGAGCGGTCGCAGGTCGACGGCTGCGTGCTGACGAACTACGAGCCGGAACACCCGGCCGGCGGCGGCCGCTGAGGTTCCCGGTCGGCGGGGGAGCGGGATGTCAGGCGCGGCCGGTGACGTGACCGCCGTCCACGCGCAGGGCGTGGCCGGTGACGAACGTGGCGCCCGCGAGGTAGAGCACCGCCTCGGAGACCTCCGAGACCTCGCCGACCCGGTCCAGCAGGGCGAGGGCGCCGAAGGAGTCCACGTCGGAGCCCGCGTGCAGCGGCGTGCGGACGATCCCGGCCGCGACGAGGTTGACCCGGATCCCGTCGGCCGCGAGCTCGGCGGACAGGCTCGTGGTCAGCCCGTGCACCCCGGCCTTGCTGACCACCGGCGCGGAGGCCGGGAAGCCGGCCAGTCCGTGGTCCACCAGGACGGTGCCGATGTTGACGATGCTGCCGCCCTCGCCCTGGGCGCGCAGTGCCCGCACCACGGCCTGGGTGGTGAGGTAGGTGCCCTTGAGGTTGCCGGTCAGGAAGCCGTCGAGCTCCTCCTCGGTGACTTCGGTGAAGGGCTTGGGGGCGAAGGTCCCCGCGTTGTTGACCAGGACGTCGATCCGGCCGAAGCGGGCGAGCGCGGTGCGGACGAGGGACTCGCCGGTCTCCGGCTCGGCGATGGCGCCCGCGACCCAGGCGGTCCGTTCCGGCCGGCCGAGGCCGGCCGCCGCCTTCGCGAGGCGTTCGGGATCCCGGCCGTTGAGGACGACGTTGGCGCCGCTCGCCAGGAAGGCGCGGGCTATGTCGAGGCCGATGCCGCTGGAGGATCCGGTGATCAATGCGGTGCTGGTGTTCATGGTTGGTGCGCCTTTCGCGGCGGTGGGTCCGTTCGGTGACACCGGAAACGTATGGACTCCCGACTCATAACACCACGACGTAGATTGGAGCATGTGATAATCACCGGTTATGGATGTGGATCTGCGTGACCTGGAGCTCCTGACCGCCACCGCCGAGGCCGGCTCGCTGACCGCCGCCGCCGAGCGGCTCTACGTCAGCCAGCCGGCCCTCAGTCAGCGGCTCACCCGGCTGGAGGGTCGTCTCGGCATGCCCCTCTTCGACCGCAAGGGCCGCCGCCTGATCCCCAACGCCGCGGGTCGCCGGCTGCTGGTGGCCGCCCGCCACGTCCTCGGTGAACTGGAGTCGGCGACCCGCGACCTGCGTGAACTGCGCGACGGCCGCGACCGGCGGGTCCGCTTCGCGGCGCAGTGCAGCACCACCTTCCCGTGGCTGCCGCCCGTCCTGCGCGCCTTCCGCGAGCGCGAACCGGACATCGACGTGCGCATCGAGACCGTCGCCGACGACGCGCCGATCCCGGCGCTGCTCGCCGACCTGGTCGACGTAGCGCTGGTCACCACGCCGGACCTGCAGGTGGACCGGGTGTCCCTGACCAGGCTGTTCGAGGACGAGATGGTGGCCGTGGTGCCCGTCGGACACCCGTGGGCCTCCCGCGCGCACCTGACGGCCCGTGACTTCGACGGCGCCGACCTCGTCCTCTACGACTTCTACGACCAAAAGCGGATCCCGTCGATGCCGCTGCCGATCCCCGCCGGGGCCCGCCCGGCCAGGATCACCACCATGCCGGTGGTGACCGACCTGGTGGTCGAGATGGTGGCGGGCGGCCAGGGGGTGACGGTGCTGCCCAACTGGGTGGCCGCCCCGTACGCGTCCTCGCACGGCCTGGCGCTCGTCGGCATCGGCGCCCGGCCGCTGACCCGCACCTGGTTCTGCGCCACCCGCCCGGGCCCGCGTCCGCCCCACGTGGACGCCTTCGTCGAGGAGCTCACCGGCCTGCTGACCGCCCAGGTGAGCGGCTGATGCCGTGACCGGATCCCGGCCCGGCCGGCGGCCGGAGTCCGGCTACGCCGGCTGCTGTTGGCCGGGGAGGGGGACCGGGAGGTCGCGCAGCAGCCAGGTCAGTACGCCGGGCAGCGCGCGCAGGGCCGCGAAGTGCGCGGCGGCAGGATCGAAGGTGGTGGTGGCGCCCGGGATGCGGCGGGCCAGCCAGCGGGAGTGCCCCACGGGCGAGAACACGTCCAGCTCGCCGTGCCAGATCAGCACCGGGCAGCGGATGTCGGCGGGGTCGAAACCCCAGGGGCCGCTGAACGCGATCGCGTCGTCGATCCACCCGTACGCCGAAGTGCGGACGCCCTCGCGGTAGTTGCGCAGCAGCATCGCCCGCAGACCCGCGTCCGCGACGATCATGCGGTCGTTCTCCGTCAGCTCCCGGCGCAGGTCCTCCAGCAGCCGGCGGGGATCCTCGCGGATGCCCTCGGCACGGGGGATCAGCCGGGCGGCGAACCCCTCGGGGTCGTCGTAGGCCTTGGTGTACTCCTCGACGTTCGAGGCGGCCATGCCGTCGAACCAGTCGAGGTCCTCCGCGTCCCGCGGCGCGAGCGGGACCAGGGCCGCCGTGCGGGTGACCCGGTCCGGGAGCAGGGCGGCGCAGGCCAGCGCGCCGGGGCCGCCGCCGGAGCGGCCGGCGACGGCGAAGCAGTCCAGGCCGAGCGCGTCGGCGATCGCGGCCACCTCCCCGGCCACATCGGCGACGGTGCGGCCCGGATGCCGGTCGGAGCCGCCGTAGCCGGGCCGGTCGTAGGCGATGAGCTGGACCCGCCGCTGGTAGAGGACCATGCCGCGGGGCGCCGGCCCCAGGCGGCTGCCGGGGGTGCCGTGGAGCAGGAAGACCGGCTTGCCGTCCGGGTCCCCCCAGCGCTCCACCATCAGAGTGCGGCCGTCGGCGGTGCGCACCTGGTTGCGCACGCGCTCCCTCCCTCACGTTCGACGCGAGCAGTCAGGGTGATTGTGCGCTTCGGTGCAGGAGTGCGGTAGGGCGCACCGGGCGGCAATTTCCCGGCCGCCCCGGAGCGCCGCCTCCCGCCCCTGGCGCCTGCGCCCGTGCGGGCGTCGCCCACGGCACAGTGGGGACATGAACGCAGACGACGACAACGTGCTGGCCCGGGGACGCGTGGCGACCCGGCTTCCGGCCGGGGACCTCGACCGCGCGCGGCGCTTCTACTCCGAGCGGCTCGGCCTGGAACCCGTGGACGAGCGGCCCGGCGGGCTGCTGTACCGGTGCGGCAGCAGGGAGTTCGCGGTGTTCCGGTCGACGGGGTCCTCGCCGGGCACCTTCACCCAGATGGGGTGGGAGGTCGACGACCTGGACACGGCCGTGTCGCAGCTCAAGCAGCGCGGCGTGGTGTTCGAAGAGGTCGACGTACCCGGGTTCCGGACCAGGGACGGGATCGCCGAGATCGAGGGGAACTACCCGAGCAAGGGCTCCCGGGGCGAACGCGCCGCCTGGTTCCGCGACAGCGAGGGGAACCTGCTGGGCATCGGCGAACCGGTCGCCTGAGGAGACAACCCGAGGAGACGACCGGTCGCCCGAGGAGGCACCCGGTCGCCCGAGGAGCGCGGCGCGCCGGTCAGGGCCCCGGCGTCCGGGCGGCGGGGCCCGCCGTGCCGCTGCCCACCGCCGGACCGCCCTTGCCGTGCTGCAGGACCGCGCAGACCAGGGTGACGGCCGAGCCGAGGACCGCCCAGGCGGCCAGCACCAGCATCGCCGGGCCCGCGTCGTTGCCCCGGAAGTACGTGATCGAGCGGGCGGCGTACGTACCGGCGCCCGGTGGCAGGGCCGGTCCGATGGCCTTCCAGAACGGCGGCAGCAGCGGGTACGGGTACGCGCCGCCCGCGCTCGGGTTGCCGAGGACGACCACCAGCAGGATCGCCAGGCCGATGCCGACCACCCCCGCCACGCCCTGGAACGCCAGGGTGATCGCGCCCACGGCGAAGACGACCAGGGTGCCCAGCCCCCACAGGGCCGGCACGCTGCCGGGCAGCGCTCCCAGGACCGGGCCCGCGATGACCGTGCCCAGCAGCCCGGCGGTGATCGAGTACAACAGCAGCGAGCCGAGCCGGATGACGGCGCGGGCGGAGTTCGCGGGCCGTGCGCCGGCGCTGATCGCGAGGACCGCGGCGCACAGGTAGCCGCCGACGCACCAGCCCACGACCAGGTAGAAGGAGCTCAGGCCGCGGGCGTCCCCGGCGGCGGCCGGGGCCACGTCCACGATCCGCAGATCGCGCCCCTGGGCCGCCTCGGCGCGGCCGACGACCTCGGCGAGCGCCTGTGAGAGCGAGGCCCCGGCGCCACTGGCGACCAGCAGCCGGTCGGTCTTCCCGGCCGGGTCGATGACCAGTGCGCCGTCCACGTCCCGGTTCCTGACCCGCGCGAGCGCCGCCGCCTCGTCCGGGACGGTGCGGGTGTCGAGCGGGTCGCCGGGCAGGGCGTCGAGGCGCTGCGCGGAACGGGCGGCGACCTGTTCGGCCGGCGCGGTGACCGCGAGGGGGATCCCGCTCGGCTCGGGGTGGTGGAACGCCCCGATGTAGGAGGTGATGAAGGCGAGCTGGAGCGCCAGTACGCCCAGGACCAGCAGGAAGGCCCGGGTGCTGACGGCGTCCTTGATCTCGGCGGGGAAACCGCCGGAGGGGCTCGCGGGTGCGTCGGTGGTGGGCTGGGTCATGTCTCACACGTTCGGCGGACCGGGGACCGGGCGCAGCAGGGGTGGGCCGAACGGGGGCCGGGTCCGCCGGAACGGACGGCGGCCGGATGATCGAACAACTGTTTCGCACGGGTATTCGAATTGCTCTATGGTGGAGACGGGGGAGGTGTTCACCGAAGGGAAGCAGGAGGCCGCGGGTGCCCGGTTTTACGCATCTGCACACCGTTTCGGGGTTCTCCATGCGCTACGGAGGCTCCCACCCGGAACGGCTGGCGGAACGCGCCGCCGAGCGGGGCATGGACGCCCTCGCCCTCACCGACCGCGACACCCTCGCGGGCGCGGTGCGCTTCGCCCGGGCGGCGGCGGAAGCCGGGATCCGTCCCCTGTTCGGGGTCGACCTGGGCGTCGCCGGCAGCCCGGCGGCCGCCCCCCGCGCCGACTCCGCCGAGGACTCCTCCCGGCGGCGCAACCCCGTCCGGGGCGGCGCCTTCGTCGACGAGTCCGCCGCCCGGGCCGTCTTCCTCGCCCGCGACGGCGCCGCCGGCTGGGCCGAGCTGTGCCGCATGGTGACCGCCGCCCACGCGGGCTCCCCCGACGTCCCGCTCCTGCCCTGGCAGGAGCTGCGCGGCGCGAGCGGCGTGTACGTCCTGCTCGGCCCCGGCTCCGAAGTGGGCCGCGCCCTCGCCGCGGGCCGGCCGGACCGGGCCGCACGCCTGCTCGCGCCCTGGCGCGAGGTCTACGGGGACGACCTGCGCCTGGAGGCCGTCCACCACGGCCGCACCGGCACCGGGCCCGGCTCGCTGCGCCTGGCCGCCCGTACGGTCGGCTTCGCCGCCGAGCAGGGCGTCCCGGCCGTGCTCAGCAACGCAGTCCGGTACGCCGACCCCGGGCAGGGGCCCGTCGCCGACGTCCTCGACGCGGCCCGCCGGCTGGTCCCCGTCGACCCCCGCAAACCCCTCGACAGCGGCGAACGCTGGCTCAAGGGCCCCGCCGCCATGGCCGAGACCGCCGACCGGATCGCCCGGGCGGCCGGGCTGCGCCCCGCCGACGCCCGCCGGCTGCTCGCGGAGACCCGGCGGACCGCCGAGGCCTGTGTGGTGGACCCCGAGGACGACCTCGGCATCGGCTCCGTCCACTTCCCCGAGGCCCGGCTCGTCGGCGCCGCCCACCGCACCGCCCAGCGGGTCCTCGCCTCCCGGGCGGCGGCGGGCATGGTGCTGCGCGGCCATGCCGACGACCGCCGGTACTGGGAGCGGATGCACGCGGAACTCGACATCATCGCCTACCACGGCTTCGCCTCGTACTTCCTGACCGTCGCCCAAGTGGTGGACGACGTACGGGAGATGGGCATCCGGGTGGCCGCCCGCGGCTCCGGCGCGGGGTCCCTCGTCAACCACCTCCTCGGCATCGCGCACGCAGACCCCGTCGCCAACGGCCTGCTGATGGAGCGCTTCCTGTCCAAGCGCCGCCGGGTGCTGCCCGACATCGACATCGACGTCGAGTCCGCCCGCCGGCTGGAGGTCTACCGGCGGATCATCGACCGGTTCGGCGCCGAACGCGTCGCGACGGTCTCCATGCCCGAGACCTACCGGGTCCGGCACGCCATCCGCGACGTGGGCGCCGCCCTGTCCATGGACCCGGCCGCCGTCGACCGGCTCGCCAAGGCCTTCCCGCACATCCGGGCCCGCGACGCCCGTGCCGCACTCGCCGAACTGCCCGAACTCCAGGACGTACGGGGGGAGTCGCACGGACGGCTGTGGGAGCTGGTCGAAGCCCTGGACGGGCTGCCGCGCGGGATCGCCATGCACCCGTGCGGGGTGCTGCTCTCCGACGCCTCGCTGCTCGCCCGCACCCCGGTCGTGCCCAGCAGCGGCGAGAGCTTCCCCATGTCCCAGTTCGACAAGGACGACGTGGAGGAACTCGGGCTGCTCAAACTCGACGTGCTGGGCGTACGGATGCAGTCCGCGATGGCGCACGCCGTCGCGGAGCTGCGCCGCGCCACGGGGGAGGAGCTCGACCTGGACGACCCGGCGCAGGTGCCGCCGGGCGACCGGGCCACGTACGAGCTGATCCGCTCGGCCGAGACGCTGGGCTGCTTCCAGATCGAGTCCCCGGGCCAGCGCGACCTGGTGGGGCGGCTCCAGCCCGCCACCTTCCACGACCTGGTCGTGGACATCTCGCTGTTCCGGCCCGGCCCGGTGGCCGCCGACATGGTGCGCCCGTTCATCGAGGCCCGGCACGGGCGGGCCCCGGTCCGCTTCCCGCACCCGGACCTGGCGGACGCGCTGCGGGAGACGTACGGGGTGGTGGTCTTCCACGAGCAGATCATCGAGATCGTGCACGCCCTGACCGGCTGCGGCCGCGACGAGGCCGACCGGGTGCGGCGCGGGCTGTCCGACCCGGACTCGCAGGGCCGGATCAAGGTCTGGTTCGCGGCGACCGCGCGGGCCCGCGGCTACTCGCCGGAAGTGATCGCCCGGACCTGGGAGATCGTGGAGGCCTTCGGCTCGTACGGGTTCTGCAAGGCGCACGCGGTGGCCTTCGCCGTCCCCACGTACCAGTCCGCCTGGCTCAAGGCCCACCACCCGGCCGCCTTCTACGCCGGACTGCTCACCCACGACCCCGGCATGTACCCGAAGCGGCTGCTGCTGGCGGACGCGCGGCGCCGGGGCGTGCCGGTGCTGCCGCTGGACGTGAACCGGTCCTCGGTCCGCCACCGTATCGAACTGGTGTCCGAGATTCCGCCGCTGTGGGGGCTCCGGCTCGCGCTGGCCGACGTCCACGGCATCAGCGAGGGCGAAGCCGCCAGGATCGAGGCGGGCCAGCCCTACGCCTCCCTGCGCGACTTCTGGGACCGGGCCCATCCGGGCCGGCCCGTGGCCGAACGACTGGCCCAGGTGGGGGCGTTGGACGCGTTCGGCGCGAACCGCCGGGACCTGCTGCTGCACCTGAGCGAACTGCACGGGGCCCAGCGCGCGGCCGACGCCCGCGGAAGCTCCCAGCTCCCCCTCGGCGGCGGCCGCTCCACCGCGCCCGTCGGGCTGCCCGACCTCAGCGAGGCCGAGCGGCTCAGCGCCGAACTGGGCGTCCTCGGCATGGACGCCTCGCGGCACCTGATGGCGGACCACCATGCCTTCCTCGCCGAACTGGGCGCCGTCCCGGCGCGGCGGCTGCGCGACACCGAGCACGGGCGGACCGTGCTGGTCGCCGGCGCCAAGGCGGCCACCCAGACCCCGCCCATCCGCTCCGGCAGGCGGGTCATCTTCACCACCCTCGACGACGGGACCGGCCTGGTCGACCTGGCCTTCTTCGACGACAGCCACGAGGCCTGCGCCCACACCGTCTTCCACTCCTTCCTGCTGCTGGTGCGCGGAGTGGTGCAACGGCGCGGCCCGCAGAGCCTGAGCATCGTCGGGGCGGCGGCCTGGAACCTCGCCGAACTGGTCGAACTGCGCGCGGAGAGCGGTCTGGAGGCGGTCACCGCCCGGCTGGCCGAACCGGTCCGCGAAGAGACCGCGCCCCCCGCCCCCGGCCGCCGGATCCACCTGCCGACCGGCTACGAGATGAACCCGTGGGCCGACCTCCAGCCGCCCGGGACGGGCCCCGCGACCGGGCGCAAACTGTGGCACTCCAGCCCGGGGAGCGCGGGATGAGCAGCGCGATCCTGCACGTGCGGTGCGCCCCCGCGCTGACCGGCGAGGGCTACCGGGAGGTCCTGGAGCTGCTGCGGGAGTTCTCCCCGCTGGTGCAGGCCCTGCCGCCGCGCGCCGCGCTGGTCCAAGTGGGCGGAGCGCAGCGCTACTTCGGCGCGGGCGCCGCCCGCATCGCCGAGGTGGTCCGGCTGCGCGCGGTGGCCCGGCTGGGCACCGACGTCCGGATCGGGGTCGCCGGCACCTGGTCGGTGGCGGCGACGGCCTCCGCGCGCGTGTCCGGACCCGGCGGGGTCCTGGCCGTCCCCGCGGAGGCGGTGCCCGGCTTCCTCGGGCCGCTGCCGGTGGAGGCGCTGTACGGGCTCGGCTCCCGGCAGGCCGAGGCGCTGCGCGGCTACGGGCTGCATACGATCGGGGCGCTCACCGAGGTGTCGCCCGGGGTCGTCGAGCGGATCCTCGGCAAGCGGGCCGGCCGCCTGGTCGTGGACCGCGCGCAGGGGATCGACCCGCGCCCGGTCGTCCCGAAGGACCTGCCCTCCTCGGCCGCCGTCCGCACCCGGTTCTCCCGGGAGGAGCTGGACGGCCCGCACGCCCGGGCCGCGCTGCTCGCCCTGGTCGTCCGGCTCGGCGCCACCCTGCGCGGGCGCCGCCAGGCCGCGCGGGCCCTGACCCTGACCCTCCAGTTCGCCGGGGGCACCCGCTGGGAGAAGACCCGGCGGCTGACGGAGCCCTCCGCCCACGACGAGGACCTGCGCGCCATGGCGTACCGCCTGATGGACGCGGCCGGCCTGCAACGGGCCCGGCTGACCGGCGTGGTGCTCCGGGCCGAGGACCTGACCGGTGCCGAGGGAGTCTCCCGCCAGCTCACCCTGGACCCGGTCCGCGAGTCCCGGCTGACGATCGAGGCGGTCATCGACCGCGCCAACGCCCGCTTCGGCCCGGGCACGGTCCGGCCGGCGGCGACCTTCGGCAAGGCCTCGTAGGGCCGGGAGGGGCGACGGCGCGTACGCCGCCGCGGGCATGTACGCCGCACCGGCACGTACGCCGCGCAGGCCCGTGTCCCGTGCACCCGTACGCCTCCGCGCCTCGCAGTAGCCCGGAGGGCAGCTCGACACCCGAGTTTTTACCGACGCGTAACTTCCAAGTCTTGCTACCCGCCCGTAATTTAGCCGCAGCAGCTCCCCTTGTGATCCGGATCACGGGACCCACCCCCCGCACCATCCCCATGACGCAAGGAGATCACCCGATGCTGCCCTGGCGCCGCCTGCTCCGCCCGCTGGCCGTCCTCACCCTCGCAGCCGCCGCGCTCGTCGCCCCCACCGGCACCGCGCAAGCCGCCTCCGCCCCCAGCAGCGGCTGGAACGACTGGACCTGCAAGCCCTCCGCCGCGCACCCCCGTCCCGTCGTACTCGTACACGGCACCCTCGGCAACTCCGTCGACAACTGGCTCGGCTTCGCGCCGTACCTCGTCCACCGCGGCTACTGCGTCTACTCCCTCGACTACGGGCAGATCCCCGGCCAGTCCTTCTTCAACGGCCTCGGCCCCATCGACAAGTCCGCCGTCCAGCTCGGCACCTTCGTCGACCGGGTACTGGCCTCCACCGGCGCGGCCAAGACCGACATCGTCGGCCACTCCCAGGGCGGCATGATGCCCCGCCAGTACCTCAAGTTCCTCGGCGGCGCCGCCAAGGTGGGCGCCCTCGTCGGACTCGCCCCCGACAACCACGGCACCACCCTGTCCGGCCTGACGCAGCTGCTCCCCTACTTCCCCGGCGCCGAAGACCTGATCAGCACGTCGACCCCGGGCCTCGCCGACCAGATCGCCGGCTCCCCCTTCGTCACCAGGCTCAACGCGGGCGGCGACACCGTCCCCGGAGTCGCCTACACGGTGATCACCACCAAGTACGACGAGGTGGTGACCCCGTACACCAGCGGGTTCCTGAGCGGGCCGAACGTGCACAACGTCGTGCTCCAGGACCTGTGCGCCCTCGACCTCTCCGAACACGTGGCAATCGGCCTGACCGACCGCATCGCCTGGCACGAGGCGGCCAACGCCCTCGACCCGGCCCACGCCGAACGGACCACCTGCGCCTCGGTCTTCCAGTGACCGGCCGTACCCGGGCCGGAGCCTGACCCGGGGCATGGGCTAGCGGCCGTGACGGCCCGCCGTCGTACGGCGGCGGGCCACCGCGAAGAGCACGGCCGAGCCGACGGCCAGGGTGCCCGCCCCGGCGATCGCGATCATCGGGGCGGAGCCGTCGCCGCCCGTCTGCGCGAGGTCGCCGGCCGCGGTCACCGCCGCCGACGGCGAGGCGAGCGGGGACTCGGCGGTCGAGCCGTTCGTGCTCGGGTCGTTGTCGCCGTGACCGCCGTGCTCCACCGTCGACTTGGCCGCGCCCTCGGAGATCTGCTCGTCCGTCGGCGGCTTGGCGACCGGGCCGTCCGACGGCTTGGCACTCGCGGCGGCGCCGCCGGGCTTCCCGGTGTTCCCGGTGCCGCTCGGCTTCGGGCCGGGCCCGCCGCTCCCGCCCTCCTTGCCGAAGACCACGTCCGAGCAGGTGTAGAAGGCCTCCGGGCTGTCCGAGCGCTGCCAGATGCTGTAGATCAGGTGCCGGCCGCTCTTCTTCGGGACGGTGCCGGAGAAGACGTAGTCACCGCCCCGCATCCCCGGGTCGGTGACCTTCGCGAACGGCTCCGGCTCCAGGTCGGACCACTTCAGCGGCTTCGCCGGGTCGTAGCCGTCCTTCGTCACGTACAGCTCGAACGTGCCCTTGTGCGGGGCGGTGCCCTTGTAGCGGAAGGTGTGCGCGCCGGACGTCATCGCACTGGCCGGCCAGTCGGCCCGGGGCAGGTCCAGGCCCCGGTACTTGTCGTTGCCCGCCGAGCACAGCTGCCCGTTCGGGATCAGGGCGCGGTGGTTGCCCGCCGCGTTGGCGATGTTCACCGCGTTCCAGTCGTAGAGCGCCTGCGCGCCGCCCGCCGCGACCGCCGCCTTGCAGGCCGCCGACCGAGGTGATTCGGGGCCTTCCGCGTAGCAGGCCGCCACCCGGCTGACCGGGTCGGTCATCGAACCGTGCGCGGCCGCCGGCGCGGCGGCGTACGCGGCCACCGCGAGCGGGGCGAGTCCGGCGGCGGCGATGCGGCCGGCGGTACGGATGGCGGTGCGCATGGTGGATCTCCTCCGGGCGGCGGCGAGGGTGGGTACGCCGGGGAGGGCCGGCCGGCGCGTCCCCGGACACGAGGTGTCTCCGACGCCGTCCCCGGCCCTCCCTGGCCCCGCCAACCTAACGGCCCCGACCTGCGGTTCCGTGCGGGTCGGGGCCGTCGAGGCGATCCTTAGGCCGCTCTTAAGGCGGAGGTAAGCAGCCCCTGAGGAAGGGGGCTCACTTCACGTTGACCGCGGTCCAGGCAGCGGCGACCGCCTGGTACTCCGTGCCTCCCGTTCCGTACAGGTCCGCGGCGGCCTTGAGGGACGCCACCCGCGCTCCCGCGTAGTCCGTCGAGGAGGTCATGTACACCGACAGCGCCTTGTACCAGATCTTGTACGCCTTGGTCCGGCCGATGCCGGCCACGGTGGAGCCGTTGGCGGTGGGGGAGTCGTAGCTGACGCCGTTGATCGTCTTGGCGCCGCTGCCCTCGGACAGCAGGTAGAAGAAGTGGTTCGCGACACCGGAGGAGTTGTGGACGTCGAGGCGGCCGACGTTCTTGTCCCAGTAGTCCGCGGAGGCGCCGTCGCGGCTCGGCTTGTCCATGTACCGCAACGGCGTGCCGTTCCCGCGGATGTCGATCTTCTCGCCGATGAGGTAGTCGCCGGGGTCGGAGGAATTGGCGGCGTAGAACTCCACCGAGGTGCCGAAGATGTCGGAGGTGGCCTCGTTGAGGCCGCCGGACTCCCGGGTGTAGCGCAGCCCGGCCGTCGAGGCGGTCAGGCCGTGTGACATCTCGTGGCCGGCCACGTCGAGCGAGGTCAGCGGCTTGGTGTTGTTCGTGCCGTCGCCGTAGGTCATGCAGAAGCAGCTGTCGTCCCAGAACGCGTTGACGTAGGCGTTTCCGTAGTGGACGCGGGAGTACGCCGCGACGCCGTCGCCCCGGATGCCGAGCCGGCCCAGTTCGTTCTTGTAGAAGTCCCACGTCACGGCAGCGCCGTAATGGGCGTCGACGGCGGCGGTCTGCCGGTTGGCGGGGGTGCCGTCGCCCCAGGTGTCGTCGGCGTCGGTGAACAGGGACCCGGTCCCGTTCGTCCCGCCGGCCAGGTCGTAGGTCTTGTGGCCGCCGCGGGCGGTGTCGTTCAGCTCGAACTGCGAGCCGTTGGCCTTCGTGCCGACGGTGACCGAGCCGCTGTACTCGCTGGCACCGATGCCCGTCTCGATGGCGTCGTAGGAGTAGAGCACCTTGCCGCTGCGGGCGTCGGTGACGGTGTGCAGCTTGCTCGGCGTCCCGTCGTCACCGACGCCTTCGGTGACGCTCTCCCAGGCCAGTACCGGCGCTCCGCCGACGGCCCAGACGACCTTGCGGGCGCCCTTGGGGGCCGCGAGGGAGGCGGTCTTGGTGTCCACGGATATCCGGGCCCCGTAGGCCTTCGTGGTGGAGCGCGCGCCGTTCTTGGCGTGCACGACCAGGTCGCCGCCGAGAACCGGCAGGCCGGCGTACGTGCGCTCGTAGCGCGTGTGGACGGTGCCGTCCGCGTCCTTGACGACGTCCCGGGCCACGAGCCCTTCCTGGTCGCCGAGGTCGATGGCCTTGGCGGTGGACGGGGCGTCGGACTGCGCCTGGGCGATCGCGGAAGCGCGCGCCGTCCCGGTCAGCGAGACGGCCGTGGCGCCGGCCTCGCGCTCGGCGGCGGCGTTGGCGGGGCCGCTCTGCACGGCGAGGGCGACCATCGCGGCGGAGGCGACGAGGGCGGCGGCGCGGAGGGCGTGAACGCGGCTGCGGGAGGCGGGGGTTGAGGACGTGGGGTGGGTCACTCGTTGCTCCTTGGCTTGCCAGTGGGGGGCAGTTGTGGAGACAGTGCCAGGAAGTCACCCCTGATTGGCAGGTGCGCAACAAGAATTTGACCTTCTCGTTGTCCGGAGAACGCAAAGCGGTGTCCGCTCGGCGGTGAATGTGTCCGGTTTCGGAAGGAGTTGCTCCACTGCCGCCCCCGGGCCCACGGCCCAGGGGCGGCAGCGGCTGCGCGCGAGCGGTGGGGTTACCCGATACCGGGGATCTGCCGCGCGGCGAAGGCGGCGCGGACGGCATCCGCCGCGGTCTTGCCGTACATGCGCTGCGCCGTCGAGATCGTCGTCCGCGCCGCGTCCGCGAAGTCGGTGTCGGCGCGGAAGCCGAACTGCGCGTTGACGATGATCCGGTCGGCCGTGCGGGCCCCCAGCGCGCCCCGGATGTCGAAGAGCGCGCGCGACCAGATCTCCCCGTCCGAGTGCACCTCGCCGACCCGGTCGGCGTACACCTTGGAACCGTCGATCCGCCGCAGGCAGTGCGGGGCGGCGCTGTAGCCGGTCGAGTCCCAGTCGCCGACGCACGCCAGGTCCGTCTTGCGCGGCCAGCCGTATACATCGTCCGCGTGCGCGCCGACCTCGACCGCGAGGTAGTCGCCGAACGCCTCGCCGATCGCGCCCGCCTCCGGGGAACTGCCGAAGCCCGGGACCTGCGCGTCGTGCACCGCGTGGCCGTACTCGTGGACGATCACCTCGGCGTCCTCGGCGTCGTCCACCCCGCCCTTGCCGAAGCGGATCTCGGCCTTCTTGTCGGAGAAGAAGGAGTTGTCGGCGCCCCACTGGTTGATCCGCACCGGCTGGGCGCGGTCGTTGGCTCCCGGCAGTTCGCTCCCGAAGCCCAGGCCCTGGAGGTACTCCTGCGCCTCGTTCACCCAGAAGTACGCCATGACCTGCTCGAACCGGTCGTCGGCGCGGTCGTACCCGGCGGCGTCCGAGGTCTTCGCGGAGGGGCCGGTGTCCGAGCGGACGTACGCCCACTTCCCGGACAGCGAGCCGCTGGCGTCCAGGTTGCGCAGCGGGGCGAGGGCGTAGGCGGAGGCGGGCACGGCGTCGGCGCCGTCCTTGGTGTCGGTCAACGTCTGGTCGCCGGAGGACTGGACGGGATTGACCATGAAGACCCGGGCCTGGGGGAGCCGCGTCGGCGCGGGGTCCGCCGAGGGCAGGGCCGAGACCGGACCGGCCAGGGCGAACAGCGCCGCGGTGGCGGTGCCCGCGCAGACGAGGCCGCGGGGTATGCGGCGAGCCATAGACGTCCTCCTGTAAGGAAGTGGTGGCGTGGTGAGGCCGTGATCCTCGCCCACGCCGACTCCTGAGCGCCAGGGGCGGGAGGGAAGTGACGGTGGATCCGCGCAACGGCCCGGCGCACGGGCCCGTACCACCGCGGGCCCGTGGAGCGATGCACCGCACCGAACACCGCAACCCGGCAAACCTTCCCGGCCACAGCACTAGGCGAGCAGCCCGGGCAGCCCGGCAGGGGTCCGGGCCTGGGCTTCGAGGGAGTCGAGGGCCCGTACCGCCCGGGCGGCCGCCTCCGGGTCGCGTTCGGCGAGGCCGCTCGCCGCGAACTCGTCCTCGTCCAGGCGCAGGACGCTCGACCCGTCCCCGGAGACCCACAGGTCGAGGTCCAGGTCCTCCACCACGATCTCGCCGTCGCCGACCACGGCCGGCCGGGTCACGTCGCAGTACCAGCCCTTGAGGTGCCCGTCGGCCGTCCGCACCTCCTTGACCGCGTACCAGCGGCTGCGCCAGAAGTGCTCGGTGAACACGTCGCCCGGCTCGAAGCGCACGAAGCCGAAGTCCCGTACGTCCTCGGCCGCCCAGGGAGCGCGCACCGACAATCGGTCTCCGGTGTCGGTGAGGAGTACGGCCGGGTAGCGGATCTTGGTGCGGCCGGCCTTGACGAGGGCGACGGTGAGCAGGTCGGTCATGCTGTGGCGTCCTTCGGGTCCGAGCGGGGAACGAGTCGCTTCGCGAAGCGGGTCTCGGTGGCGCGGATCTCGTATCCGAACCACTTGTTGACGGCGAGCATCGGCGCGTTGCCCGCGTCGTTGCCGGTCAGCGCCTCGGTGCAGCCCGCCGCGAGGGCCCGGTGCAAGGAGGCGGTCTTGGCGAGCTTGGCCAGGCCGCGGCCGCGGTAGGCGCGGCGGGTGCCGGTCATCGCCGAGCCGTAGCGGCCCTGTCCGTCGGTCCGCGCGGCCGAGAAGGCGGCCACGACGCCGTCGACGAGGACGACCGTCGTCAGGTCGTGGTCGAGCGAGGGCTCGAGCCACACGTCGGTGAGCCAGTCGTCGTAGTCGTCCAGGGCCACCGGTACGTCGCCCGGTTCGTCGGACGAGGCCTCGGCGTCGGCCTCGTACAGCGGGCGCGGATCGTCCGCGAACGCAGAGGCGGGGCGCAGTTCGACGCCGGGCGGCAGCGCGGCCGGGTACGGGGGCAGGGCCGCCGCGGAGAGCTCCAGGCGCAGGAAGTGCGCGCAGCGGCTGGGGCGGTAGCCGTGCCGGGCGGCGAAGGCGTGGTCGCCGGGCCCGTCCAGGACCCAGGCGTACGAGTCCACCGCCCCGGCGGCGGCCAGGTGCTCCTCCGCCGCGCGCAGCAGGGCGCTCCCGGCGCCGCGGCCGCGGTGGGCGGGGCCGACCTGGAGGTTGACGTAGCCCCGGCCCGGCTCGGGGCTCTCGTGCGCGATGCCGGCCTGGGCGGTGGCGACGGCCACGCCGTCCGCACGCTCGGCGAGCAGGACCCGGTGCCGTTTGCCGGGATGGGCGGAGGTGACCTCGTGGGCCACCCCGGCCGCGGTGGTGATCATGAACGGGAGGGCGGACCGGCGCAGGCGCACGACGGCCTCGACGTCCCCGGGATCACCGGGGCGCAGGTCACGGATCGAAACGGTCATGCGGCCGACGCTAAGCGCGCGGGCGCCTTCGGCGCCTGCGAATTACCCCGGCGGTGGGGGACAATCGGCCCGTGACCTCGACTCCGACCCACCTCAAGATCAAGATCGACGGCGCGGCCGGCGCCGCCGCCCCGTACGAGCAGCTGCGCGCGCAGATCGCGGACGGGGCCCGGACCGGGCGGCTGCCGGTGGGGTTCAAACTGCCGACGGTGCGGGGGCTCGCGGAGGAACTCGGACTCGCGGCGAACACGGTCGCCAAGGCCTACCGGGCCCTGGAGGCGGACGGCGTGATCGAGACACGGGGGCGCAACGGGACCTTCGTGGCCGCCGCCGGGGACTCCGCCGCGCGGGAGGCGGCCGCCGCGGCGCAGGCGTTCGCGGACCGCGCCCACCGGCTGGGCCTGTCCCGGGCCGAAGCCCGGGCGGCGGCGGAGGAAGCCCTGCGGGCCCGGTACGGCTCATGAGCCCCGCGCGCCGCGGGCGGCCGCAGGTCAGGCCTTGCGGGGGCTGAGCCGCGCCATCAGGTGGTGCTGCATCGGCTGGCCCACGGCCTCCATCTCCTGAACCACGATCAGCTCCCCGCCCTCCAGCGCGTACCGGCGCCGCATCCCGGTCACCTCCTTGGCCCGGGGGGTCACCGACACGCTCCGGGTCGCCATCTCGATCTCCGTACCGGACACCCGGCCGACGTAGGTCTCGACGACCCCGGTCGGGTGCGCCAGCACCACCTCCAGGGAGGCGTCGGGCATGACCCGCCACCAGCCGGTCTCCCGCCCCGACGGGCGCAGCGCCGCGCCGGCTTCGTCGATCAGCCAGGCGCGGGACTCGTAGCGCAGGAAGGGCCTTCCGTCATGGCTGAAGGTGACCTCCTGCTCGTACCGGAACCCGTGCTCCAAGGTCGGGTACTCGCCGATTCCCCGGCCGTGCCAGCGCCCGATGAGCGCCAGCACGGGCCGTAGCTGCGGGTGCGGCTCCGGGCCCTCACCGAGGACGAAGGTGTCGGGGTAGGGGTTCTCCTGCGCCGGTTCGAGCACGTGGACTCCTGTTCGGGGTGCCCGGGGACGCCGGGCACGGCGGGACGAGGTCTTCGGCGCCATTGTCCTCGCCCCGGGGCCGCCGGGACGGGACCTACAGGTAGAGCCCCGGCTCCGCGCCGTGGCCCTGCGGCGGCAGCAGGGCCGCCGTCGGGCCCGTACCGCGGCGCAGGGCGAAGAGTTCGGCCAGGGTGGCGCCCTCGCGGGAGAGGCCCTCGTCGGTGCCGAGCCAGTCCGCCGCCTCACGTTGCGTCAGCCGCCCCACCTCGATCCGGGCCAGGCAGCGGCCCGGCCGGACCACCGCCGGGTGCAGGCGCTCCAGGTCCTCGTTGGTCGTCACCCCGACCAGGACGTTGCGGCCCTGACCGAGCAGTCCGTCCGTCAGGTTCAGCAGCCGGGACAGCGCTTGCCCGGCCTGGTGGCGGGCCTCGCCGCGGATCAGCTCGTCGCAGTCCTCCAGCAGCAGCAGCCGCCAGCGGCCCTTGGCCGTGCCCTCGTCCTCGCCGATCGCGATGTCCATCAGGTAGCCCACGTCGTTGAACAGCCGCTCCGGGTCCAGGACGCAGTCCACCTGGCACCAGTCCCGCCACGACCGGGCCAGCGTGCGCAGCGCGGAGGTCTTCCCGGTCCCGGGCGGCCCGTGCAGCAGGAGCAGCCGGCCGGCGATGTCGTCCGGGGTCACCTTCATCAGCCGGTCCATCGCCTCGGCCACCGGCGCGGTGTAGTTGGGCCGCACCTCCGCCCAGGTGCCCGCCGCGATCTGCCGGGTCGTGCGGTAGGGGCCGCGGCGCGGGGAGACGTACCAGAACCCCATGGTGACGTTCTCCGGCTGCGGTTCGGGTTCGTCCCGCGCTCCTTCCGTGGCCTCGCCGAGCACGCCCGTGGCGAGTTCGTCGCTGACGGCCGTCACCGTCACGTCCGCGCCCCGGCTCCAGCGCGACACGAGCATGGTCCAGCCCTGGCCCTCGGCGAGCGTGGCGCTGCGGTCGGTGTCGCGCGCCGAGCGCAGCACGGTGGCGCCGGGCGGCAGCAAGGTGGCCTCCGCCTTGACCCGTTCGATGGAGACGCTGTGCGAGTACGGCTGCTCGCCGGACGCGAACCGGCCGAGGAACAGGGCGTCGACGACATCCGACGGCGAGTCGCTGTCGTCGAGGGTGAGCCGGATCGGCAGCGCGTCGTGCGGGTTGGCTGACATGGCGTCCATGATCCGGCACGAACTGCCCACCCGCACCCGTGTTTCGCCGGATCGAGTGCTCGGGTTCCCCCTTCAAACCCCTCGGCGGTGAAGGTTCGGAGCGGACCCGACTCCGAACATTCTTGGCATGAACACTTCCAGCCAGGCCGTGTGCGCTGTACCAACGACTCAGGAGTAACCCCCACTAGGAGCCGCACACATGAGCAAGAGCCTGTCGCGCTTCGCCACCCTCACCTCCGCCCTCTTACTCGCCGCGGGCGCCGCCCTCTTCGGCGCAGGCCAGGCGGCCGCCTCCGCCCAGGCCGACTTCGGCTACGTAGCCCTCGGAGACTCGTACTCCTCCGGCGTGGGCTCCGGCAACTACGACAGCGGGAGCGGTGACTGCAAGCGCACTTCCCGCGCCTATCCGGCCCTGTGGGCCGCCGCCCACTCCCCGCAGACCTTCTCGTTCGTCGCCTGTTCGGGCGCCCGGACGGGTGACGTGCTCTCGGGCCAGCTCGGCCCGCTGAACTCCGGCACCGACCTCGTCAGCATCACCATCGGCGGCAACGACGCCGGATTCTCCGACGTCATGACGACCTGTGTGCTCCAGTCCGAGTCCACCTGCGTCAACCGCGTCAACCAGGCCAAGGCGTACGTCGACTCCACCCTGCCCGGTCAGCTCGACCAGGTCTACAACGCCATCTCCAGCCGCGCCTCGGCCGCCCACGTGGTGGTCCTCGGCTATCCCCGCTTCTACCAGCTGAACGGTTCCTGCATCGCGGGTCTGACCGAGGGCGAACGCAGCGCCATCAACGGCGCCGCCGACTACCTCAACGCCGCCATCGCCAAACGCGCCGCCAACCACGGCTTCACCTTCGCCTCGGTGACCGGCGCCTTCACCGGACACGAGATCTGCTCCGGCAGCGCGTGGCTGCACAGCCTCAACTGGGCCGACATCGGCGAGTCCTACCACCCGACCGCCACCGGGCAGTCGAGCGGCTACCTGCCCGTCTTCACCGGCAAGGCATAAGGACCCGGCCGGCCGCTACGGCGTGCTCCCCGGGTC
Source organism: Streptomyces sp. NPDC054883 (assembly GCF_053610645.1). Classification (NCBI taxonomy): domain Bacteria; kingdom Bacillati; phylum Actinomycetota; class Actinomycetes; order Kitasatosporales; family Streptomycetaceae; genus Streptomyces; species Streptomyces sp. NPDC054883. Next base: position 88,621 of record NZ_JBSGYT010000017.1, read on the forward strand.
CGGCGCCGGGCTCGGGGAGCCGGAGGGAGCCGGCGGAGCGGAGGAGGAGGCCCCGGCCGTCGGGGTCTCCTCCTCGCACGTCACGGAGAAGTCCAGCCACGCCGACACCGCCCGGGCGGGCCGGCGCACCTCCAGCCGGACCGCGTCGTCGGAGCCTCCACCGGCGCCGCCGCCGGACTCGGTGTGGTCGAACCGCCGGGTCCGGGCGCCGCCCGCCGCGTACGTGACGCTCTGCCAGCCCGCGTCCGGGGCGGCCGCACCGCGGGTCACCCAGCGGTACTCCACCTCGGCGGGGACGGCGGCCACCTCGATCGTGCCGGTGAAGGCGGGCGCGTCGGCCGGGCGCGGCGGGCAGGCACCGCGGTAACCGCCGTGCAGGGTGTGGACGTAGAGCGTCACCCGCTGTCCCGGCGTCGGTCCGCCGCTCGGCGACGGCGACGCCGAGGGCGATGCCGAAGGGGCCGGCGGCGGGCCCGTGGTCGCCGGCGCCGAGCCCGCCGGGCCGCTCCCGCCGCCGTGCGCGCCCGGCTCCCCGCGGTCGTCGAGCAGCAGCCGGCCCAGCGTCACCACCGCCGCGAGCAGCACCAGGACCCCGGCGGTCAGGACCAGTCCGGCCCGCGTCCGCCGGGATCGCGGAGCGGCCTCCCGCGTACCGACGGGCGGCGCGGGCACCGGGCCGTAGGGACCCGGGGCGGGGCTGCGCCCGTACACCGGTGTCGTGGGCGCGTCGGGCCCCGACGGCGCGTACGTCCGGCTCGCCGGCGCGTCCGGCCCCGACGCCGGGCCGCCCGGGGGCCGTACGGTCCCTCCCGCGCCGACGACGCGCAGCATCCGGGCCGCCTCCGGCGCGGGCAGCCGCCCGGCCGGGTCCTTGCGCAGCAGCCCCTCCAGTACGGGCGCCAGCGGCCCGGCCCGGTGCGGCGGCGGCAGCTCACTCTCGACCACCGCCCGCAGCGTGGCCAGCGGGGTGTCCCGGCGGAACGGCGAAGCCCCCTCGACGGCCGCGTACAGCAGCACCCCGAGCGACCACAGGTCCGACGCGGGACCCGGCTCACGGCCCAGCGCCCGCTCCGGCGCCAGGAACTCGGGCGACCCGACCACCTCTCCGGTCATCGTGATCGCGGACGAGCCCTCAAGGCTCGCGATCCCGAAGTCGCCGAGGAGCACCCGGCCGTCATTGGCGACCAGCACGTTGGCGGGTTTGACGTCCCGGTGCACCACACCCGACCCGTGCGCGGAGCGCAGCGCGGCCAGCACCTGTTCGCCGATGTGGGCCGCCCGTTGCGGGGTCATCGGACCCTCGCCCTCCAGTACCTCCGCCAGCGAGAGCCCGCGCACCAGCTCCATCACGATCCAGGGCCGGCCGTCCTCGGTCGCCACGTCGTAGACGGTCACCACCCCGCGGTGCGAGACCCGGGCCGCCGCCCAGGCCTCCCGCTCCAGCCGCCGGTACATCCGCTCGACCTCGGCCGCGTCCAGCCCGGCGGGAGCCCGGACCTCCTTCACCGCTACCTCGCGGCCGAGCACCTCGTCCCGGGCCCGCCACACGGTGCCCATGCCGCCCCGGCCCAGCGGACCCAGCAGCCGGTACCGGCCGGCGATGACACGCCCGTCCCCATCCACGTTCGCGCTCACCGGAGCCCCCCGTACCCGTTACCGGACGATCACTCCAAGTTAGCGCAGCGGGAGGGCCCTGACCCCTGTCGTGACAGGACTGCCGCAAGAGGGCCGCCGATGCGGATCCGGCCCGGTCCGTCCTGTGCGGAGAGTGATCGCCGACTGCACTGAGTAACCGTCAACTCCCCGTAGGTATAGGGGTAATTCACACCACCGGGATACCCGGGGGCGACGCCGGGGCGATAGGGTTAACCTGCCCGGGCCGGGTGCCCTCGTACGGGTGGGGAGAGACATGGAACAGATAGCAATGCGCAGCAGGCCGCCTCGCGTGCCTGCCATCACCTGCGGCAGCAGCGCGACCAGCTCGCGCCTCGACCGCCACCTCGCCGTGCTGGGCGGACCCGCCGTCCCGCACCACGAGGCCGCGGAGGCGACGCTGCTGATGCGCGAACTCACCTTCCGCGACCACACGCACGTCCAGCGGAGCCGGAGCGCGCGCGTCGCGCTGTTCGCGCCGCTGCGCCGGCTGCGGCGCACGCTCTTCGGCAGCCGCCGCTCGTAACTGCCCCTGCAAGGCGGCCGGCCGGCCCGGCCGCACCCCCGGCCCCTCCCGTCCGCGGTGCACCCGGCAGTGCCTTCGGGCCGCCCGGGTGTGCACCGGCCCTTCCCTGCGGTACCCGGTGCTCCCGGCGCGCCCGCGCCGGGATGCCGGGCCCCGCTGCGGCCGTCTCGGACCCCGGCCGGACCCGGCCGGCCGGGCTCCCGTACCGTCAGGCGATCACACCGTCCCGGCGCAGCGCCGTGATCCGCTCGTCCGTCATCCCCAGGCCGCGCAGCAGCGCCCCGGTGTGTTCGCCGAGCGCCGGCACGGCTCCCATCCGCGGCGGCGGCCCGTCCGGCAGTCCGATCGGCGGCAGCAGCGCCCGCAGCGGGCCCGCCGGTGAGCCCACCTCCCGCCAGCGGTCGCGGGCCGCCAGCTGCGGGTGCTCTGCCAGCCGCGCCACCGAGTTCAGCCGCGCGCAGGCGATCCCCGCCGCCTCCAGGCGCCCGATCGCCTCGTCCGCGTCGAGCGCGGCGAGCGCCTGCGCCACCACCGCGTCGGTCTTCTCCCGGCCGCGGGTACGTGCGGCGTTCGTCGCGTACGCCGGATCGTCCGCCAACTCCGGTTGGTCCAGGACCTGTTGCGCGAGCCGACGCCACTCGCGGTCGTTCTGAACGGACAGCAGTACGCGGTCCCCGTCGGCCGTCGGGTAGGCGTCGTAGGGTGCGATGACCGCGTGCGCGAGGCCGGTCCGTACCGGCTGGCTCCCGCCGTGCATCGTGTGGTGCAGGGGGTGGCCCATCCACTCGGCGAGGGCGTCCAGCATCGACACCTCCACCCGCCCCCCGCGTCCGGTCGTCCCGCGGCGCAGGAGGGCGGCGAGCACCCCCGAGAAGGCGTACATGGCGGCCGCGATGTCGGCCGCCGGAATCCCCGCCTTGACGGGCTGGTCGGGGGTGCCGGTCACCGACACCAGCCCCGCCTCGCACTGGACGAGCATGTCGTAGGCGCGCTTGTGCGCGTACGGGCCCTCGGGGCCGTAGCCGGAGATGTCCACGGCGATCAGCCGCGGGTAACGGGCGCACAGCGCGGCCGAGTCGATGCCGAGCCGGCCGGCGGCGCCGTGGGCGAGGTTCTGGACGAAGACGTCGGCGCCGTCCAGCAGGCCGTGCAGGACGTCCCGCCCGCGCGGGTCCTTGAGGTCCAGCGCGATCGACTCCTTGCCGCGGTTGGCCCAGACGAAGTGCGAGGCGAGGCCCTGGGCGGTGGTGTCGTAGGCACGGGCGAAGTCGCCGCCGTCGGGGCGTTCGACCTTGACCACCCGCGCGCCCAGATCGGCGAGCTGGCGGGTGGCGAAGGGGGCCGAGACGGCCTGCTCGACGGCGACGACGGTGATGCCGTCGAGGGGCAGCGGATCGGCGGCGGGCGGCGCGGGGTGCGTATCAGGAGCCATGACAGCCTGCCTACCGGCTCGGACCCGGACCTGTCATCCCGCAGGGTGTCGAGATCTCGCGAGCTCCGCTCGGCCGCCGGGTGGCTGACGGCCCGTGGCCTCGGCGGGGATCAGCCGGGGGGCGTCCCGGTTTCAGTTCAGTCCGCGGGCGAACCGGCGCGCGGCCGCCGGCGCGAACAGCGCCAGCAGGACCAGGGACCAGATCACCGCCCCGGCCACCGGATGGGCCGCCGGCCAGGCGGCTCCCGCCGCGGCCTCGCCGCCCGCGTTCCCGCACAGCACGCGCACCGCGCCGGCGACCGCGCTGATCGGGTTCCACTCGGCCACCGCCCGAAGCCACCCGGGCAGCCCGGCGGTCGGCAGGTAAGCGCTGGAGAGCATCGGCAGGACGAAGGTGGCGCTGCCCAGCTGGCCGGCCGCCTCCTCGCTCCTGCTCAGCAGCCCCAGGTACGTACCCGTCCAGGTCGTGGCGAAGCGGAACAGCAGCAGCACCCCGAGGGCGCCGAGCGCGCCCGGCAGGCCGTGCTCGGTCCGCCAGCCCATCGCCAGCCCCACCAGCATCAGCGGCACCATCGACAGCGCCGTCGTCAGGAGATCGGCGGCGGTCTGCCCGAGAGGTACGGCGGCCCGGCTCATCGGCAGCGTGCGGAACCGGTCCATCACCCCCCGGTGGGCGTCCTGGGCGGCCGTGAACATACCGGTCATCAGGCCGTTCGCGGCGGTGGCGGCGAGCAGCCCCGGCACCAGGAACTCCCGGTACTGCGAGCCCGGCATGGCGAGCGCGCTGCCGAAGACGTAGCCGAAGAAGAGCAGCATGGTGATCGGCATCGTCTGGGTGAGGATCAGCAGTGCCGGCGCGTGGCGCGCCTTCTGCAACTGCCGGGTGAAGACGGCGCCGCCGTCGGACAGCAGGGTGCTCATGCCGCGTTCTCCTTCGCGTGGCCGGTGGCGGTGGCGGTTCGGACCCGGGTGAGGCGCAGGAACACCTCGTCGAGGGTGGGCGGGCGCAGTGCGGCGTCGGTGAGCGGGATCCCGGCGGCGTCGAGGGCCCGGATGAGCCGGGGCAGGGTCAGCTCGCCGTCCAGGACCGTGGCGCCGACCGTGAGGCGTTCCTCGTCCAGGACGGGCCGGCCGCCGGTGAGCTGGTCGAGTACGACCGCCGCGCCCGCGAGGGCCGCACCGTCGGCGACGGTGACCTCGGCGTAGGACCCGATGCGTGCCTTGAGCTCGGCGGGGGCGCCGCCGGCCACCGCCCGGCCGCCGTCGACCACCACGATGTCGTCGGCGAGCCGGTCGGCCTCCTCCAGGTACTGGGTGGTGAGCAGGACGCTCGTACCCTCGTCGGCGAGTTCCCGTACGGCCGCCCAGATCTGCTGGCGCGCCGCCGGATCGAGGCCGGTCGTCGGCTCGTCCAGGAACAGCACCCGGGGGCGGTTGATCAGCCCGGCGGCCAGGTCCAGGCGCCGTTTCATACCGCCCGACCAGGTGGAAGCGACCCGGTCGGCCGCCTCGCCCAGGGCGAAGCGCTCCAGCAGTTCGTCCGCCCGGCTCCGGCCGGCCGCACCGCGCAGCCCCGCGAGGCGGGCGAAGAGCCGCAGGTTCTCCCGGCCCGTCAGGTCCCCGTCCACCGAGGCGTACTGGCCGGTGACCCCGATGGCCCGGCGCACCACGGCCGGGTCGCGGGTGACGTCGTGACCGGCGACCAGGGCCCGGCCGCCGGTGGGCGCGGTGAGGGTGGTGAAGACCCGGACGGCGGTGGTCTTGCCCGCGCCGTTGGGGCCGAGGAGGCCGCACACCGTGCCCTCCGGCACGGCCAGGTCCAGCCCGCGCAGGGCATGGACCTTCCCGTAGCTCTTCTCCAGACCCTCACTAAGTACAGCGTACGTAGTAGTCATGTGCGAAACCCTACCGCACTGCGTACGGTGTACGTAACTACGATGGAGCGATGGACGAGGTGATGAGCGGATGACACCCAGCGGTCGCACCGCGGAACCCGAAGTGATCTGGGCCCGCCCGCAGCGGGCCGGCCGGGGCCCCCGGCCCGCGCACAGCCGTGACTCGATCGCGGCCGAGGCGGTGCGGATCGCCGACGCGGAGGGCGTCGACGCCGTCTCCATGCGCCGGGTCGCGGCCGGGATCGGGGCCGGGACGATGTCCCTGTACAACTACGTCCCGCGCAAGGAGGACCTGTACGAGCTGATGGTCGACGCGGTGAGCGGCGAGTACGCCTACGCCGCGCCGACCGGAGACTGGCACGCCGACCTGCTGGCGCTGGCCCGCCAGACGCGCACGCTCATGCACCGCCACCCCTGGCTGCCCCGGCTGCTGAGCCCGGTTTACGGGTTCGGCCCCAACGCCCTGCGGTACCTGGAGCACAGCCTGGCCTGTCTGGCCCCGCTGGACGTGCCGGACGGGGAGAAGCTGGAACTGATCGCGGCCGTCAACGGCACGGTGGCCACGTACGTGTCGAGCGAACTGGCACTGGCCGAACGGACGCGAACCCTGCCCTGGAGCGAGGCCGAGGAGCAGAGCGTACGGACGGCATGGCTGGGCTCCCGCATCGCGACGGGGGAGTACCCGAGGCTGGCCGCCGCCCTCGCGGGGTGGACGGGCATCCCCGCCGACCTGGGCGAGGTGTTCGACCGCTCGGTGTCGCGGCTGCTGGGGACGTGGGCGCCGTAGGCCGGGGGCGCCCGGCAGCGCTCTGCTACAGGAGGGCGAACTGGCCGCCAGGCCCCTCTTCCTCGTGGTCCAGGACGGAGGCCGGGCGCCGGGCCCAGTGCGGCGGGGGCAGTACCCCGGCGGCTTCCAGCGCGGGCGACAGCGACGGCCCCGGCTCGAACGCCGCCCGCAGCGGAGCCAGACCGGCGAGCAGCGCCAGGGTCGTCACCAGGGACAGCAGCTCCGAGGTCCAGGCCTGCGGCCACTCGGCGGGGCCTAGCGCCGCCAGCCCCTCCGCCTCCGCCGTCCGGTGCGCGGCGCGGGCCGCGAACCAGGCCTCCAGCACCCGCACGCCCTGCGCCTCGTACTCCCACGCGCCCGCCGGGACGGGGGAGATGCTCCCGTCCCCCAGGGCCAGCGTCTCGGTCTGCGGGTCGTACGCGAGGGCGGCCGGCCAGGCCGTGACCGCCGAGCGGACGTACGGCCGGCGCCCGCCCGGCAGCCGGGGCGGGTCACCGCCCCGCGCGCCGCGCAGCTGCACCGCGAGCAGCCGCCGGCCCAGTTCCAGCCCGGCGCGCCAGCGCTCCGGGTCGGCGGCGAGCGGGACCTCGTAGGCCCCCCGGGGCCCGGGGCGGGCCGCCGCCAGGATCCAGCACAGCACGTCCTGCGGGGTGACCGGGCCGCCGTGGCGCTCGCCCAGCAGGGCCGCCAGGCCGGGTGCGAGGTTGGGCTCCGCGCCGCCGGGGCGCCGGTGCAGGGGGCGCACCCGGCCGAGGCGGCCGACCGGCAGGTGGGCCGTGACCAGCGGTTCCGGGACCTCCACGAGGAACAGCTGAGGCTCGTCGCGGACCCGCCACAGTTCGGGGCGGGCCGCGTCGATGAGCCGCTGGTCCGGCAGCAGCCACTGCTCGTCGAAGGGGGCGCGCAGGACGCGTACGGGCTGCGGACAGGGGCCGGGGGAGACCGCGAAGGGGGCGGTGGCGGAGCGCTGACCGGGCAGCGCGGCCGCCCCGGTGGCGGGCGTACGGCCGCGGGCGGGGCGGAACAACCGCTCCTGCTCCGCGCCTTCGGCGGCGGCGAGCGCCGTCCAGCGGGCCCGCAAGGTGGCGGGGTCCGCGGCGGCCACCCAGTCCCGCCCCAGGCGCGGGGGGCGTACGGCCCAGGGCATCAGATCGTCCAGCAGCGGGTTCTGCGGCGGTACGTCGGGGCTCACGCGGCCGATGGTATCGACGGGGAGCGGTGGCCGGGCCCGGGCCCGGTCCAAGCGTTACGCTCCTTGTGTACGCCTATGCGTGCATATCCGGCAGGAGGCGGCCATGAGTGAGTACGACGAATACTCGACCCCGTCGCAGGCCGAGGGCGAGCGCCTCGACGAGGACATGGACGAGAAGGAGAAGCAGCAGCGGCACCCGCAGACCATGCGCGGCACGCCGTCCCAGGCGGAGGGCGAGCGGGGTACGGAGGACGAAGAACGCCCACGGTGAACGGGTGCGGGCCGCTCAGGTCGCGTCGACGGTCACGGTGAACGAGAACCGGTCGCCCCGGTAGCGGATCCGCGCGACGTCCACCACCCGGCCGTCCTCGTCGTACGTCACCCCCGTGTAGTGCAGGATCGGGCTGAGCAGCGGGACCGCCAGCAGCTCGGCCGTCTCCGGGTCGGCGAGCCGGGCCTCCACCGTGTCGGTGATCCGGCTGATCCGCACGCCCACGACGTCCCGGATCACCTTCGTCATCGGCCAGCGCTCCAGATCCGCCGGATCGATCGCCGAGGCCAGTTCCGGGAGGACGGCGTTCTCCGCCCAGTTGCTCGGCTCGCCGGTCTGGCTGTCGTGTCGCAGCCGGCGGTACGTGACCACCTCGGCGGTGTCCGGGAAGAACTCCAGCAGGTCCCCGGCCACCGCCGCGCGGGCCTGGCCGAGGACCGTCGTACGTTCGCCCGACTGCTGGGCCACGATCGCGTCCACCGAGCCGAGCAGCCGCACCGGTGTCCCGCGCCGGGCGCCCGGTTCGATGAAGGTGCCGCGCCGCCGGTGCCGGCTGATCAGCCCCTCGCCCTCCAGCTCCTTGAGCGCCTGGCGCATCGTCAGCACGCTCACCCCGTAGTGCCCGGCCAGCTGCTCCTCGGTGGGCAGCCGCAGCGAGGCGTCCGGGGAGCGCCCCAGTATCGAGGCGCGCAGCGACTGGGAGACCTGGTACCAGAGCGGAAGCTTGCGGTTCAGCACCAGGGAGTCGGGGGCGAAGGCGGTCACGGCGTTTCTCCGTACGGGCGGGACGTGGGCGGGGCTGTCGCGAGCGGGACTTCCGCGGGCCGGACTTTGACGGCTGGCGCCCTTCAGGCGCGGAAGTGGCGCTCCAGACCCTGCCACACGTCGTCGTACCCGCGCTGGAGGTGTCCGGCGCCGGCCGCCTGGGCGGTGGCGGTGACGGGCCAGCGGGTCTCGAACATGAAGGCAAGGCCGTCATCGATCTTCTGCGGCTTCAGCTCCGCGGCGCTCGCCCGGTCGAACGTCTCGCGGTCCGGCCCGTGCGCGGACATCATGTTGTGCAGCGAGCCGCCGCCGGGCACGAAGCCCTCGGCCTTGGCGTCGTAGGCGCCCTCGATCAGGCCCATGTACTCGCTCATCACGTTCCGGTGGAAGTACGGCGGCCGGAAGGTGTCCTCCCCGACCAGCCAGCGGGGCGCGAACACGACGAAGTCCACGCCCGCGAGCCCGGGGGTGTCGGAGGGCGAGGTCAGCACGGTGAAGATCGACGGGTCCGGGTGGTCGAAGCTGATGGATCCGATCACGTTGAAGCGGCGCATGTCGTAGACGTACGGGGTGTGCGTGCCGTGCCAGGCGACCACGTCGAGCGGGGAGTGGTCGTAGGTCGCGGACCAGAGGTTGCCGCAGAACTTGTTGATCACCCGGGTCGGCCGCTCGACGTCCTCGTACGCCGCCACCGGGGCCCGGAAGTCCCGGGCGGCGGCGAGGCCGTTGGCGCCGATCGGGCCGAGGTCCGGGAGCTCGAAGGGCTGCCCGTAGTTCTCGCAGACATAGCCGCGGGCGTCCTCGTCCAGCAGCTCGACGCGGAAGCGGACGCCGCGCGGGATCAGCGCCATCTCGCCCGGGCGGGCGCTGAGCAGCCCGAATTCGGTGCGCAGCAGCAGGCCGCCGCGCTCGGGGACGATGAGCAGCTCTCCGTCGGAGTCGCTGAACACACGGTCCGTCATGGGGGCGTTGGCGGCGTAGAGGTGGATGGCCATCCCGGTGCGCTGGGTGGCGTCGCCGTTGCCGCCCAGGGTCCACAGGCCGGCCAGGAAGTCGGTGCCGGGGGCCGGGTCCGGGAGCGGGTTCCAGCGCAGCCGGTTGGGGTCGGGAACGGTCTCGGTGAAGGGCGCGCTGCGCAGGGCGCCGTTGTCGAGGCGGGTGAAGGGCGGGTGCGCGGCCGAGGGCCGGATGCGGTAGAGCCAGGAGCGGCGGTTGTGGGTGCGCGGTTCGGTGAACGCGCTGCCGCTGAGCTGCTCGGCGTAGAGGCCGAGGGGGGAACGCTGGGGCGAGTTCCGGCCATGGGGGAGCGCCCCGGGAACGGCCTCGGAGCTGTGCTCGTTCCCGAAGCCGGTGAGGTACTCCAGCCCCTCCGCGGTCTTCGTGGCCTGCTCGCTGGTGCTGCCGCCGTCACTCATGCAACGCTCCCGGGTCTGCCGTAGGAATCCTATGCCTGACAGTAGGATTCATGCCCGCCCGCCGTCAACGCCCCCCGGCACCGACGAAGCGGTCGCGTCCGGCCGGAGGGTGGAGTCCGGGTGATTCGGTCCCGAGGGGATCCGAAAAGGTGAACATTGCTCTACTCTCTCGCGCATGCCGTGGACCCGCAGGATTCCTGCCGTGCCGGCGGTGCTCCTCGCCGCCCTCCTCGCTCTCCTGTCCCTCTTCGCCGCCGCGCCCCCCGCCGCCGCGCACGAGGAGCGCCCCGTCACCCTCCCCGACGGAACCGGCTCCGTGCCCGAGTACCGCCAGGCCGAGCCCGACCTGCTGGTCTGCAAGACGGACCGGCCTGACTTCGAGCGCCGGATATCCGGCTTCCCCCAAGACCTCAGGCAGCGCAACCTCGCCCTCTACGAGCGGTGCGAGAAGACCGGCTACCGCCACCTCCAGGACGCCGTCGACGCCGTAGACCGGGCCGGGATGAACATCGCGATCCTGCCCGGCCTGTACGAGGAGGAGCCCTCGCTCCCCAAGCCGACGGGCGAATGCGCCCACCTCAAGGCCCCGAACTCGGCGCTCGGCTACCAGATCCTGTCGTACGAGCAGCAGGAGCAGTGCCGCCACAACCAGAACCTGGTCGCCGTCCTCGGCAAGACGGACCTCCAGATCGAGGGCACCGGCGCCTCCCGGCTCGACGTGGTCATCGACGCCAAGTACCAGAAGCTCAACGCCATCCGCGCCGACAAGTCCAACGGCATCTACTTCCGCAACTTCACCGCCCAGCGCACCACCTTCAACTCGCTCTACGTGCTCGCGGGCGACGGCTTCGTCATCGACGACGTGCTCACCCGCTGGAACGACGAGTACGGCTTCCTGACCTTCGCCAGCGACCACGGCCTGTACAAGAACTGCGAGTCCTACGGGAACGGGGACTCCGGCATCTACCCCGGCAGCGCCTCGAACATCAACGACGACCGCGGCTACGACGTCCCGCGCTACTCCATCGAGATCACCGGCTGCCACAGCCACCACAACATGGTCGGCTACTCCGGCACCGCCGGGGACTCGGTCTGGGTGCACGACAACGAGTTCGACCAGAACATGGGCGGCGCCTCGATGGACAGCGCCTTCCCCGGACACCCCGGACTGCCCCAGAACCACGCCAAGTTCGAGCGGAACCTGATCCACGACAACAATGCGGACTACTACCCCAACGTCGCCGACGGCACCTGCGCCAAGCCGCCCATCGAGCGCGGCTACGAACAGGGCGTCGTCTGCCCCCAGATCTCCATGCCCCCGGGCACGGGCGTCATCACCGCGGGCGGGAACTGGAACCTGTACGAGAACAACTGGGTGTACGGGCACCGGCGCGCGGGCTTCTTCCTCAGTGCCGTGCCGGCCTTCATCCGCGGCGAGGAGGCGTGGTCCAAGCAGGCGGACACCTCCCACCACAACCGCTACGCCGGCAACGTCCTCGGCAAGGACAAGTCGGGTGCGTCCCGCCCCAACGGCATGGACGTGTGGTGGGACGGCCAGGGCCGCGGCAACTGCTGGCAACCGGGGCCGGACGGCTCGACACCCGGCACCCTGCCCGAGTGCGGAGACCGCCGCGGACCGGTCTCGGGCGACTCGGCGCGGCTGGCCGGCGAACCGGTCAAGCTGGTCCAACTGCTCGTCTGCGCCGACTACAACGTCCAGGCGCGCAAACTTCCCGCGGGCTGCGACTGGTACGGCGCGCGCGGTCTGGAGCGGGTGGAGACCCAGCTCGCACTCGCCGTGGCCGCCGTACTGCTGCTGGTCGGCGGAGTGCTGTGGTGGCGCCGCCTTCGCCACTCGCGGCTCGGGACGGCCGCATCGCTGCTGGGCGCGGCGGGGCTGGTGCTGGACGTCGCCGGCTCCACCATGAAGCTCGAACCGACCTTCGTCCCCGCGCTCGCCCTGCTGTTCCTCGGCCTCTGGTGGACGGGAGCCGGCCTGGCGCTGCGGCCGGGCCGGCCCTGGCTGGCCCGGCTGACCCTGCTGCTCGGCGCGCTCACCCTGCTCGACGCCTTCGACAAGGCCGTCCTGATGATCCCGTGGATACCGCTGAGCCCCGCCTGGATCCGCGGCCTCGTGGCGGTGCTCTGGATCCTGTGGGCGGTCGTCGCCTCCGCCCGCCCGGGCTCCGCCCCGGCCCGCCCCGCCGGACCCGGCGGCGACCCGGACGGCGACCGCGCCCCGGCACCGGCGGGCCCGGCCCCGGCCCTGAGCGCCGCAGCCGGCCCGGACTCACCGGACACCACCGGAGGCACCCCGTGACCGAGCGCCCCGCCGACCGCGTCGCCTGCGACGCCTGCGCTCCCCTCACCCGGCGAGCGCCGCGCCGGCCCCGCCGGACCGCCCGGACCGCCCGGACCACAGCCCTGGTCGCGCTCCTCGTGCTGCTCACGGCCGGCGCGGCGACCGGCTGCGGGGGCCGGGCCACCACCCACCACAAGCCGGGCACCAGCCACGAGCAGGCCTCCGGCAACGTCGGCACCCTGCTCCCCGCCCAGGACAACGCCGGCCACCACCTGCGCGAGGTGCCGGCCGAGGGCGCGCCACAGGTACGCCTCACCGCACGCCCCGACTCCGAGGACGGCTGGAACCTCCAGCTGACCGTGTCCGGCTTCCGCTTCACCCCGGACAGCACGGGCGGCGCCGCCCTCCCCGGCGCCGGCCACGCCCACCTGGAGCTCGACGGCCGCAAGCTGGCCCGGGTGTACGGCCCCTGGTTCCACCTGCCCGCGGCGCAGGTGCCCGTGGGCGCGCACACCCTGACCGTCCGCCTCTACGCCGACGACCACACCGCCTGGGCCGTCGGCGGCAAAGCGGTGGAGGCCTCCGTCCCGCTGACCGGCGGAGCCCCCGGCGCGGCCGGCCACACCCGCGACGCCGCCACCCCGCCGCCGGCGACCCAGGAGGCCGACCGGACGGTCACCCTCACCGTCCGGGCCGGCAAGGTCACCCCGGCCCCCGGCCGGATCGAGGTGACGCGCGGCGAGCGGGTGGCCCTGCGGGTCACCAGCGACCGCGCGGACACCGTGCACGTCCACGGCTACGACAAGGAACTCGCCCTGCCCGCAGGTCAGGAGGCCATCCTGATCCTGACGGCCGACCGCACCGGCCTGTTCGAGGTCGAGACCCACGAGTCCGACCTCGTCCTGACCCAGCTCCTCGTCCGATGACCCCGGCGGGACCGCTCTTGTTCTCCGCCCCGTGCGCGGGGGGCGACTGCGGTGGCCGGGACGTGGTCCCGCACCCGGCCGATCCGGCCGTCACCCTCCTCGCGCACGGGATCGGTTCCCAGCACGATCTGCCGATATCTCCCTTCTACGCGTTCGCCGGCGCCTTCGCCGCGCTGTTCGTCTCCTTCCTCGCCCTCGGCCTGCTCTGGTCCACCTCCCGGTTCCGCGGCGACCGCTCCGGACTCGCCCTGCCCGCCGGGCTCCAGCGGGTGGCCGACGCGCCGGCCACCCGCACCGCCCTGCGCGGACTCGGCCTCGCCGCAGCCCTCGCCGTACTCCTCCACCTCCTCCTCGGTCCCGACGATCCGGCGCGTAACCCCGCTCCCGGCGCCGTCTACGTCCTGTTCTGGGTGGGACTCGTCCCCGCCTCCCTCCTCTTCGGCCCCGTCTGGCGCCTCCTCGACCCGCTGCGCACCCTGCACCGGCTGCTCGCCCGGGCCCTGCCCCGCCGGGGCCCCGGCCGGCCGCTCCCCGCCGGGCTCGGCCAGTGGCCCGCCGCGGTCGGGCTGTTCGGCTTCACCTGGCTGGAGCTCGTCTCACCGGATCCCGCATCAACCACCACCCTTCTGTCCGCCCTGGGCGGCTACACCGCCGTCCAACTCGCCCTCGCCGCCCGCTTCGGCGAGAACTGGTTCGCCGCCGGAGACGCCTTCGAGGCGTACTCCGACCTCCTGGCCCGCTTCTCCCCCCTCGGCCGCCGTGACGACCGCCGCCTGGTCCTCCGCAACCCCTTCCACGGACTCGACGCGACGCCCGAGCGGCCCGGACTCGTCGCCACCGTCTGTGTCCTGCTCGGTTCCACCGCCTACGACGGCTTCTCCGACAACCCCTCCTGGATCAACGCGATACAGACCTCCCCCCTCGGCCGCACCCCCGCGGCCACGCTCGGACTCCTCGGTTCCATCGCCCTCGTCGCCACCCTGTACTGCCTGTGCGCGGCGGCCACCCGCCTCGTCAGCGGCCCGCACCCCGGCCCGCTGACCGCCTTCGCGCACTCACTCGTGCCGATCTCCCTCGGCTATCTCACCGCCCACTACTTCTCCCTCCTCGTCACCGAAGGACCACGCACGGTAATCATGGCACTGGGCACTGACAACGCCCCGGGACCCTTGCCGCCACTGGGCCCCGGCGCCCTCGCCGCCCTTCAGGTGGTGGCCGTGGTCACCGGCCACGTCCTCGGGGTCATCGCGGCGCACGACCGCTCCGTACGCCTCTTCCCGCCGGCCAAGGCCGTCGCCGGCCAACTGCCGCTGCTCGCGCTGATGATCACCTACACCATCGGCGGGCTCGGCCTCCTGCTGAACTGAGGCCGCCGACCCGAGCACCCGCCAGGAGCGGCATGATGGACCCCGTGCCCCCCGCCCAGCCCATGCGCCGGACCCCGGTCCAGCAGCGCAGCGCAGACCGCCTCGCCCGCATCCTCGACGCCTGCGCCGAACTGCTCGACGAGACCGGGTACGAGAACCTCAGCACCCGCGCCGTGGCCCAGCGCGCCGGAGTGCCCATCGGCTCGGTCTACCGCTTCTTCGGGAACAAGCGGGCCATGGCCATCGCCCTCGCGCACCGCAACCTCGACCGTTACGCCGAGGGCATCCGAGAACGGCTCGCCGCGCTCCCCGGCACCCACTGGCGGCCCGTCGTGGACGCGGTGCTGGACGAGTACCTGGCCATGAAGCGCAGCGTCCCCGGCTTCGCCCTCGTGGACTTCGGAGTGCCCGCGCCACCGCCCGAAGGGCCCGCGGCCGACCCGAACCACCTGGTCGCCGTCCGGCTCACCGAGCTGCTCTCGCGCCACCTCGGGCTCGCTCCCGACGCCGCCCTCGAACGGGCGGTCCTGGTCGCCGTGGAAGCCACCGACGCGCTCCTCCAACTCGCCTTCCGGACCGACCCGGCGGGGGACCCGGGCATCATCGCCGAAACCCGCGCCATGATGCAGGCGTACCTGGCGAGAGTGCTGGACTGAGCCGGTGCCGCGGGTGCCGTCGGCGCCCCGGCCCCGCCGCGGGTGTCCGGCAAGAGCCGGCGGAGTGAGACCCGTCGCCTCCCTCCCCAACCTCCCTACCGGTCGGTATGCTCGGTGCGCCGTCGGCCCGCCGCCGCAGCCTGCCGCCCCCAGGAGGGTCCATGCCCCGCACCGCCCTGCGCATCTGTCCGCTCTGCGAGGCCACTTGCGGCCTCACCCTCACGATCGAGGGCAGCACCGTCACCGGCGCCCGGGGCGATCGCGACGACGTGTTCAGCCGCGGCTTCATCTGCCCCAAGGGCGCCTCCTTCGGCGCCCTCGACGCCGACCCCGACCGGCTGCGCACCCCCCTCGTCCGCCGCGCCGGCCGCCTCGTGGAAGCCACCTGGGACGAGGCGTACGACGCCATCGCCGCGGCCGTTCCCGCCCTGGTCCGGGAGTACGGAACCCAGTCCGTCGGCGTCGTCCTCGGCAACCCCAACGTCCACACCATGGCCGGCGCCCTCTACCCCCCGCTGCTGCTCAAGGCCCTCGGCAGCCGCAACCTCTTCACCGCCAGCACCCTGGACCAGATGCCCAAGCACGTCTCCAGCGGCCTGCTCTTCGGCGACCCCTTCGCCATCCCGGTACCCGACCTGGACCGCACCGACTTCCTGCTGCTGCTCGGCGCCAACCCCGTCGAATCGAACGGCTCACTGTGCACCGCGCCCGACTTCCCCGGGCTGCTCAAAGGCCTGCGCGCACGCGGGGGCAAGCTGGTCGTCGTCGATCCGCGCCGCACCCGCACCGCCCGGCTCGCCGACCGGCACCTCGCCCCGCGCCCCGGCAGCGACGCCCTGCTGCTGGCCGCGCTGGCACAGACCCTGCTCGCCGAGAAGCTGACGGCCCCCGGCGTCCTCGCGGAACACACCGACGGACTCGGGGAACTCGGCGCCGCGCTCGCGAGTTTCACCCCCGAGGCCGTTGCCCCCGCCTGCGACCTCCCGGCCGCCGAGATCCGCGCCCTCGCCCGCGAGCTCGCGGCCGCGCCGACCGCCGCCGTGTACGGGCGGATCGGCAGCTGCACCGTGGAGTACGGCACCCTCGCCAGCTGGCTGGTCGACGTACTGAACATCCTCACCGGCAACCTCGACCGCCCGGGCGGAGCCCTCTTCCCGCTCGCGGCGGCCGGACCGCGGCCCCGCCCCGCGGGCCCCGGCAAGGGGTTCGCCATGGGCCGGTGGCACAGCCGGGTCAGCGGCCACCCCGAGGTCAAGAGCGAACTGCCCACCGCCGCACTGGCCGAGGAGATCGAGACACCGGGGGAGGGGCGCATCAGGGCGCTGATCGCCATCGCGGCCAACCCGGTGCTGTCCGCCCCCGATGGCCGCCGCCTCGACGGGGCGCTGGCCGGCCTCGACTTCATGGTCAGCGTGGACCCTTACCTCAACGAGACCTCGCGCCACGCCCACGTCGTGCTGCCCCCGCCGCCCCCGGCCCAGAGCGCGCACCACGACTTCGCCTTCAACGGCTTCGCCATCCGCAACCAGGTGCGCTACACCCGGCCGGCCGTCCCCCTCGAAGCGGACCGGCTCGACGAGTGCGAGATCCACGCCCGTCTCGTCCTCGCCGTCTCCGGCATGCACGGCAGCGCCGCCCCCTCCGCCGTCGATGAACTGGCCATCCAGGCCACCCTCGCCAAGGAGACCGCCGACCCGCACTCCCCCCTGCACGGCGAGGACCCGGCGCGCCTGGCCGGTCTGCTCACCGGCGACAGCGGCCCCGAGCGGCGCCTCGACCTGATGCTCCGACTCGGACCGTACGGAGACCGGTTCGCCTCCGACCTGCGCGCGGACGCCGGCACGGGCGCGGGGCCGGGTACCGGCGCGCCCGAAAGCGGCATCGACGGCCCGCCCGAGGCCGGACTCAGCCTGGAACGGGTGCTCGCGCACCCGCACGGCATCGACCTGGGTCCGCTGCGCCCCCGGCTCCCGGGCGTGCTGAGGACCCGCAGCGGCAGGATCGAGCTGCTGCCGGACCCGATCGTGGCCGAGCTGCCCAGGCTGCGCGCGGCGCTCGCCGGACGCCCCGCCGGGCTGGTGCTCGTGGGCCGCCGCCATCTGCGGTCCAACAACAGCTGGTTGCACAACGTCCCGGCCCTGGTCGGGGGTTCCAACCGCTGCACCCTCCAGGTCCACCCGTACGACGCGGACCGGCTCGGGCTCACCGACGGCGGCAGGGCCCGGATCACGGCCGACGGCGGAGCCCTCGACGCTCCGGTCGAGGTCACCGACACCGTCCGCACCGGGGTCGTCAGCCTCCCCCACGGCTGGGGCCATGACCGGGCCGGCTCCCGGTTGTCGGTGGCCGCCACCGATCCGGGAGTCAACGTGAACCAGCTCTTGGACGGCACCCGGCTGGACCCGCTGTCCGGCACGGCGGTGCTCAACGGCTTCCCCGTCGAGCTGACACCCCTGCCCTGAGCTGGGGTTTTGCTCGTATTGCTCACACGCTCACGTCTTGTTGGCACAAGGAGGCGGAGCCTACGTTCCCTGCATGCTGACTCTCCTCGGCTTCGCCATGATCGGGACCTTCCTCGTCCTGATCATGATGAAGAAAATGTCGCCCATCGCGGCCCTCGTTCTCATCCCCGCGCTCTTCTGCGTGTTCGCCGGGAAAGGCGCCCACCTCGGCGACTACGTCATCGACGGCGTCGGCAAGCTGGCCCCGACCGCCGCCATGCTGATGTTCGCCATCGTCTACTTCGGCGTGATGATCGACGTCGGCCTCTTCGACCCGGTCGTGCGGGGCATCCTGCGCTTTTGCAAGGCCGACCCGATGCGCGTCGTGGTCGGCACCGCGGTGCTCGCCGCGGTCGTCTCGCTCGACGGCGACGGCTCGACCACCTTCATGATCACGGTCTCGGCCATGTACCCGCTCTACAAGCGGCTCGGGTTGAGCCTGGTCGTCATGACCGGCGTCGCGGCCACCGCCAACGGCGTCATGAACACCCTGCCCTGGGGCGGTCCCACCGCCCGCGCGGCCACGGCCCTCAAGCTCGACGCCGCCGACATCTTCGTGCCCATGATCCCGGCCCTCGCCATGGGGCTGGTGCTCGTGCTCGTACTCGCCTACGTGCTGGGCGTGAAGGAACGCCGCCGCGTCGGCACCCTCGTGCTGCCCGGCGAGCAGCCGCACGAGGCCTTGCTGGTGGCCGAGCCGGCCGCGGTGGCATCCGGCACGGTCGCGCCCGGCGGCGGCCGCGCTCCCGTGCCCCGCGCCGCGGGAGAAGGCGCGGACCTCGAACCGGCCCCCGAACCGGTACCGGTCACGCCCGCCGGGGAGGAGAGCGCCGACGGAACGCAGGGCCTCGACCCGAGCCGGCCGACCCTCCGCCCCCGCCTCTACTGGTTCAATGCCGCCCTGACCGTCGCCCTGCTCACCGCGATGATCATGGAGCTGCTCCCGATCCCCGTGCTGTTCCTGCTGGGTGCGGCCCTCGCCCTCACGGTCAACTTCCCCCACATGCCGGACCAGAAGGCCCGCGTCGCCGCCCACGCCGACAACGTCCTGAACGTCGCCGGGATGGTCTTCGCGGCCGCCGTCTTCACCGGCGTCCTCACCGGCACGGGCATGGTCAAGCACATGGCCGACTGGCTGGTCGCCGCCATCCCCGACGGCATGGGCCCGCACATGGCGCTCGTCACCGGAGTGCTCAGCCTGCCCCTGACCTACTTCATGTCGAACGACGGCTTCTACTTCGGCGTCCTGCCGGTGCTGGCCGAAGCCGGCGCCGCCCACGGCGTCTCGCCGCTGGAGATCGCGCGCGCCTCCCTCGTCGGGCAGGCCCTGCACATGTCCAGCCCACTGGTTCCGGCCGTCTACGTCCTCGTCGGCATGGCCAAGGTCGAATTCGGCGACCATACCCGCTTCACCGTGAAATGGGCGGCGCTGACCTCCCTCGTGGTCCTCGCGGCAGGGATGCTTTTCGGCATCATCTGATCCCGGTGAACCCTGGCGCGCGCAAAACTACCGTTGCTAGTTTGTAGGCTGTCCGCGAGGTCGGCGTCTACACGCTCGCGCGTGCTCGGGAGGAAAGCCATGAAGGCCCACGACGGGATGTACATCGGCGGCGCATGGCGGCCCGCCTCGGGACGCGACCGGATCGAGGTCGTCAACCCGGCCGACGAGCAGGTCATCGGCGGGGTCCCGGCCGGCACCGCGGAGGACGTGGACGCCGCGGTACGGGCGGCCCGCGCGGCCCTGCCCGGCTGGGCGGCGACGGCTCCCGCCGAACGGGCCGCCCTGATCGGGGCCCTGCGGGACGTCCTGGTCGCCCGCAAGGGCGAGATCGCCGAGACGATCACCGCCGAACTCGGAACGACGCTCGGCTTCGCGGAGGCCGTCCACGTCGGCGCTCCGATCGGGGTCGCGGCCTCCTACGCCGAACTCGCCGCCTCCTACGTCTTCGAGGAACGCCTGGGCAACTCCACGGTGCTGCTCGAACCGGTCGGCGTGGTCGGGGCCATCACGCCCTGGAACTACCCGCTGCACCAGATCGTTGCCAAGGTGGCACCCGCTCTCGCCGCCGGCTGCACCCTCGTACTCAAGCCGGCCGAGGACACCCCGCTGACCGCACAGCTCTTCGCCGAAGCCGTGCACGAGGCGGGCGTCCCGGCCGGAGTCTTCAACCTGGTGACCGGTACCGGCCCGGTCGCCGGGCAGGCGCTGGCCGCGCACGAGGGAGTCGACCTCGTCTCCTTCACCGGCTCGACCGCCGTCGGCCGCCGGATCGGCGCCACCGCCGGCGCCGCGATCAAGCGGGTCGCCCTCGAACTGGGCGGCAAGTCGGCCAACGTCATCCTCCCCGGAGCCGACCTCGTCAAGGCCGTCTCTGCCGGCGTGGCCGACGTCATGCGCAACTCCGGTCAGAGCTGCAACGCGCTCACCCGCATGCTCGTCCACCGGGACCAGTACGAGGAGGCCGTCACCCTCGCGGCCGCCGCCGTCGCCAAGTACGCCACGGGCGACCCCACCCAGCCGGGCACCCGCGTCGGCCCGGTCGTCAACGCCAAGCAGCGCGACCGGGTTCGCGCGTACATCGTCAAGGGCGTCGAGGAAGGGGCGCGCCTCGTCGCGGGCGGCCCGGACGCGCCCCACGAGCACGGCTACTTCGTCGCCCCGACCGTGTTCGCCGATGTCACGCCCGAGATGACCATCGCGCAGGAGGAAATTTTCGGCCCCGTGCTGTCGATCCTGCGCTACGAGGACGAGGAGGACGCCCTGCGCATCGCCAACGACACCGTGTACGGACTCAGCGGAGCCGTCTGGGCCGCGGACGAGGAGACCGCGGTCGCCTTCGCCCGCCGGATGGACACCGGCCAGGTGGACATCAACGGCGGCCGCTTCAACGTGCTCGCGCCGTTCGGCGGCTACAAGCAGTCGGGGGTCGGCCGCGAGCTGGGCCCGCACGGCCTGGCCGAGTACCTGCAGACCAAGTCCCTGCAGTTCTGAGACCGCCCGCAGCAGTTCCGGGACCCGCCCGCCCCGCCCACACACCCGCCCCGAGAGACGGAAACGACCATGGTCCGCGCCGCCATCCTGCCCGCCGTCGGAGCCCCGCTGGAGATCCGGGACATCGTGCTGCCCGCACCCGGCCCGGGCCAGGTCCGGGTGCGGCTCGCCGCAGCCGGTGTCTGCCACTCGGACCTCTCCCTCACCAACGGCACCATGCGGGTCCCCGTCCCCGCCGTCCTCGGCCACGAAGGCGCCGGGACGGTGCTCGCGGTGGGGGAGGGCGTGACCCATGTCGCCCCGGGCGACGGGGTGGTGCTCAACTGGGCCCCGTCCTGCGGGGAGTGCCACCACTGCCTGATCGGCGAGGTCTGGCTCTGCTCAAATGCCCTCACCGGAGTCGGCGCCGTCTACGCGCACGACGCCGACGGCACCGAGCTGCACCCCGGGCTCAACGTCGCCGCGTTCGCCGAGGAGACGGTGGTGGCGGCGAACTGCGTGCTGCCCGCGCCCGAGGGGATCCCGCTCGCCGAGGCCGCGCTGCTCGGCTGCGCCGTCCTCACCGGCTACGGCGCCGTCCACCACAGTGCCCAGGTCCGTCCCGGCGAGTCGGTCGCCGTCTTCGGTGTCGGCGGGGTCGGGCTTGCCGCCCTGCAGGCCGCGCGGATCGCGCAGGCCGGCCCGATCGTCGCCGTCGACGTCTCCCCGGCCAAGGAGGAGCTGGCGCGGGCGGCCGGAGCCACCGAGTTCGTCCTCGCGTCCGACACCACCGCCAAGCAGGTCCGCGCTCTCACGGCCGGCCGGGGCGCGGACGTCGCCATCGAGTGCGTCGGCCGGGCGGAGACCATCCGGGGTGCGTGGGAGTCCACGCGTCGCGGCGGCCGCACCACCGTCGTCGGCATCGGGGGCAAAGAGCAGCAGGTCACCTTCCACGCCCTGGAGATCTTCCACTTCGCCCGCACCCTCACCGGCTGCGTCTACGGCAACAGCGACCCGGCCCGCGACCTGCCGGTGATCGCCGACCACGTCCGGGCCGGCCGCCTGGACCTCGGGGCCCTCGTCACCGAGCGCATCGGCCTCGACGGCATCCCGGGAGCCTTCGACGACATGCTGGCCGGCAAGGGCGGCCGCTCCCTGGTGGTCTTCTAGCGCCCGCTGCCCGACCGCCCACCGCCTGCCATCGCCCGCCGGAACCGGCGGCCGGGCTCGCCCGCCGGCATGGCCTCGCCCGCCGGCCGGCCTCGGCCGCCGTCCGCCCGAGCGCCCGCCGCCCTCCGAGCGCCCGCCGCCCTCCGGGCGCAATCTCCGGCACGCCCTCCGGGACAGGCTGCGGCAGTCGTCACTACGGCTGCCGCAACGCCTCGTACTGGAGGGCCAGGCCGTCCAGCAGGGCGGACAGGCCCGTTTCGAAGGCGCCCTCGTCCACCTCCACCTGCCGCTCCGCCAGCAGGTGGGCCTGGCCCAGGTGCGGGTAGTCGCCCGGGTCGTATGCCGTCCGGTCGTCCACGAAACCCCGGGCGAAGGACGCGACCGCCGAGCCCAGGATGAAGTACCGCATCAGGGCGCCGATCCGCGTCGCCTGGGCCGGTGGCCACCCGGCCGCCGTCATGGCGCCGAACACGGCGTCCGCGACCCGCAGCCCCGCCGGGCGACGCCCGGGCCCCCGGGCCAGCACCGGCACGATGTTCGGGTGGTCGGCCAGGGCGGCCCGGTAGGAGTGCGCCCAGTCGTACAGGGCCTCCCGCCACTCCCGGTCGCCGTCGAACATCGACAAGTCGACCCGGCCGCTCACCGAATCGGCCACCGCCTCCAGGATCTCGTCCTTCGTCCGGAAGTGGTTGTACAGCGACGGCCCGCTGACCCCGAGGGCGGCGGCCAGCCGCCGCGTCGACACCGCCTCCAGCCCTTCCGCGTCCACCAGCGTGCATGCCGCCTCGACGATGCGGTCTCGGCTCAGGAGGGGCTTGCGCGGTCTCGCCATGCGCCACATAGTAGGGCCTGGGCGCCTTAAACTAGCGCTGCTAATTAATGGCCCCGCCCCGCACGAGGACCACCACCACGACGCCCGGAGGCCCCGGTGAACATGGAGCTCAGCGAGGAGCAGGCCGCCGTACGCCGACTCGCCCGCGAGTTCACCGAGCGCGAGATCGCTCCGTACGCCGCCGACTGGGACCGCGCCGAAAGCGTCGACCGGTCCATCGTCAAGAAGCTAGGGGACCTCGGCTTCCTCGGCCTGACCGTCCCGGAACAGTACGGCGGCTCCGGCGGCGACCACCTCGCCTACGCACTCGTCACCGAGGAGCTCGGCCGCGGGGACTCCGCCGTCCGCGGCATCGTCTCCGTCTCCCTGGGCCTCGTCGCCAAGACCATCGCGGCCTGGGGCACCGAAGAGCAGCAGCAGGCCTGGCTGCCCCGGCTGTGCTCCGGCGCGGCGCTCGGCTGCTTCGGCCTGACGGAGCCCGGCACCGGCTCGGACGCGGGCAACCTCACCACCCGTGCCGTGCGCGAGGGCGACGCGTACGTCCTCAGCGGCAGCAAGATGTTCATCACCAACGGCACCTGGGCCGACGTGGTGCTCCTCTTCGCCCGCACCAACGACCAGCCGGGCCACCGCGGCGTCTCGGCCTTCCTCGTCCCGGCCGACAGCCCCGGGCTGACCCGCCGCGAGATACACGGCAAGCTCGGCCTGCGCGGCCAGGCCACCGCCGAACTCGCCCTCGACGGCGTCCGCGTGCCCGCCTCCGCGATGCTCGGCCCCGAGGGCAAGGGATTCTCCGTCGCCATGTCGGCGCTGGCCAAGGGCCGGATGTCGGTCGCGGCCGGCTGCGTGGGCATCGCCCAGGCGGCGCTCGACGCCGCGGTCGGGTACGCCGCCCAGCGCGAGCAGTTCGGGAAGCCCATCGCCCAGCACCAGCTGGTCCAGGAACTGATCGCCGACATCTCCGTCGACGTCGACGCGGCCCGCCTGCTGACCTGGCGGGTCGCCGACCTGATCGACCGGGGGCAGCCCTTCGCCACCGAGGCCTCGACCGCCAAGCTCTTCGCCTCCGAGGCCGCCGTGCGCGCCGCCGGCAATGCCCTCCAGGTACACGGCGGTTACGGCTACATCGACGAGTACCCCGCCGGGAAGCTGCTGCGCGACGCCCGCGTCATGACCCTGTACGAGGGCACCAGCCAGATCCAGAAGCTCCTCATCGGCCGGGCCCGCACGGGGGTTTCGGCCTTCTGAGGAGGCGGGACCTGCTGGGCCGGGCACCGTGGGCGCCGGGCGCCGGACTGAGTACGTACGTGAGTACGCGCGCGGATGCGCCGCCGGCCGCCCCGCCGCGACGCTGGACCCATGAACGAGACACCGGTCAAGCAGCAGAACACGGGGGCGTACTACGGCCAGGCCGTCGCCTCCTTCGCCATCGCCCTCGCCGCTGTCGGGCTGGGCCTCTACAGCATGGACGCCGACGGCTGGGTGCGCGCCTTCCTCGGCATCGCGGTCCTCTACCTCACCACCTCGGCCTTCACCCTCGCCAAGGTCGTCCGCGACCGCCAGGAAGTCACGCAGATCGTCAGCCGGGTCGACAACGCCCGGCTGGAGAAGATCATGGCCGAGTACGACCCTTTCTCCCCGAAGTAGATCCCCGGAGCAGATCCGCGGAGCATATCCCCGGAGCAGATCACTGGGTTCGGCGGATCCCCGAGCGCCCCGGCGTTCAGCCTAAGCGCTTGCTCACCCTCCGGTAAGGTGTTGGTTCCTACAAGCCGAAGAGGGTGAGCGAGCGATGGACAGTGCCGGCGCGGCCGAGACCGGCGGCTACCAGCCGTGGTCGGAGGTCACCCCCGACGCCGCCCGGCGGCTGCTGGTCGCGGCCGTCGAGACCTTCGCGGCGCGCGGCTACCACGCCACCACCACCCGGGACATCGCGGCCCGTGCCGGGATGAGCCCGGCGGCGCTCTACATCCACTACAAGACCAAGGAAGAGCTGCTCCACCGGATCAGCCGGATCGGCCACGACAAGGCGCTGGAGATCCTGGAGACGGCCGCCGACCGCCCCGGAACCGCCGCCGAGCGGCTCGACGCGGCCGTGCGGTCCTTCGTACGGTGGCACGCCGCGCACCACACCACGGCGCGGGTGGTCCAGTACGAGCTCGATGCCCTCGCTCCGGAGCACCGCTCCGAAATCGTGGCGCTGCGCCGGCAGAGCGACGCGGCCGTCCGCCGGATCCTCGCCGACGGCGTGCGGTCCGGGGAGTTCGACGTCCCCGACGTTCCGGGCACCACCCTCGCCGTGCTGTCCCTGTGCATCGACGTGGCCCGCTGGTTCAACGCCGCCGGAGAGCGTACGCCGGACCAGGTCGGCGCGCTCTACGCCGGCCTCGTGCTGCGCATGGTGGCGGCGAAACCCTGAACCGCCCGCGGCGTCCCGCCCCGGTGTCCAGCCTCAGAAGTAGTACCGGGACACGGACTCCGCCACGCACACCGGCTTCTCGCCGTCCTCCCGCTCGACCGTCACGGTCGCGGTGACCTGCACCCCGCCGCCCGTCTCCGTCACATCGGTGATCACGGCGGTGGCGCGCAACCGGGACCCGACCGGCACCGGAGCCGGGAAGCGCACCTTGTTCGTCCCGTAGTTGATGCCCATCCGCATCCCCTCGACCCGCATGACCTGCGGCACCAGGCTCGGCAGCAGCGACAGCGTGAGATAGCCGTGCGCGATGGTGGAGCCGAACGGTCCGGAGGCCGCCCGCTCGGGGTCCACGTGGATCCACTGGTGGTCGCCCGTGGCATCGGCGAAGAGGTCGATCCGCTTCTGGTCCACCTCCAGCCACCCGCTCGGGCCCAGCTGCGCACCGATCCCGGCGCGCAGTTCCTCGGCGGACGTGAAGATCCTCGGTTCAACCATGCCCTGCCCCTGCCTCTCGCTGATCAAGCTAATAAGCGCTTGCTCAGCATGCTGGGGCCGCCCGCCCCTGTCAACGGACCCCGGTCATCAGCCCGCTCTCCCCGCCCGGACCTCCCCCGCCGTTCCGCGGCCGCGCCGACTACCCTCGGTCAAGTGCCGCAGATTCCCGGGAAAGTCCACGAACTCACGGTCGGCCAGCTGTCCGCGCGCAGCGGCGCGGCCGTCTCCGCGCTCCACTTCTACGAGGCCAAGGGCCTGATCAGCAGCCGCCGCACCTCCGGCAACCAACGCCGCTACACGCGCGACGCGCTGCGCCGGGTGGCCTTCGTACGCGCCGCACAGCGGGTCGGCATCCCGCTCGCGAGCATCCGCGAGGCACTGGCCAAGCTCCCCGAGGAACGCACGCCCACCCGTGAGGACTGGGCGGCCCTCTCCGAGGCCTGGCGCAGCGAACTCGACGAGCGGATCAAGCAGCTGACCCGGCTGCGCGAGAACCTCTCCGACTGCATCGGCTGCGGCTGTCTGTCGCTGACGACCTGTGCGCTGTCCAACCCGGACGACGTGTTCGGCGAGCGCCTCACCGGCTCCCGGCTGTCGTTGTAGCGGCGCCCGCCCATTCCCGGACGGCGGCCGCCACCAGCTCGGCGTTCGAGCGGGCCGGCCGCCCGTCCGGCAGCACCAGTACGTTCCCCACGCCGATGCGTACCCCCGCACCCCAGCACGCGGCCAGCCGCAGCGCCGGCCACGCGGCGCCCTCCCGCCCGAACAGCACCCACGGCAGCCGCCGCAGCTCCGCCGGCAGCGCCGGATCCGCCCGCGCCGGCTCGCCCACCAGCCGCACCCGCCCCCGCCGGGCCGCCGCCCAGCCCGCCAGGCCCGCCCAGGCCCCGGCCGACGCTTCCGGCCCGCCCGGCGGGACCACCGCGTCCACCGCCACCCCGCGCGCCAGCAGCGCCGAAGCCAACTCCCGCGCCCCCGGCTCCGCCCACTGCACCACCGCCCGCTCCGGCAGCACCGCCCAGGACCGCACCCGTCCGAGCCGACCCGCCGGATCCGGCTCGGCCGCCACGCTCACCGGCACGCCCAGCGGTACGGAGACCCCCGCGCCCCGCAACGCCTCAAGTACCGGCCCCACCACCCGGGGCGAGAGGCTCTCGCGCCCGCACGGGGTCCGCGGGTGGACCAGTACCTCCCGGGCCCCCGCGGCGACCGCCGCCACCGCCGACTCCGCCAAAGCCGACGGGGACATCGGGACGGCGGCCCCGTCGGCCGCGCCGCGCGCGCCGTTCAGCGCGACCTGGATCCACGCCCCCGGCCCGCCCACACCTCCCGCTCCGGCCGCCGTACCGCTCACGCCGCCGACGCCGGATACGTCAACGCGTCCGCCAACGCCGGTCTGGGCACCACGATCCCGCAGCCCCCGCACACCGGCCCGTCCCACGCCCACGCCCCGGCCCACGCCCCGTGCCCCGCACCCACCGGCGGCCAGCGCAGCTCCTGCTCCCCGCACACCGGGCACGACGTCCCCGGCTCCGACTCCAGCGCCTTCACCAGCCGCCGCAGCACCTCGCCCAGCGTCCCGTCCGGCCGCACCCCCGGGTCGGCGCACCGCACCACCGCGTCCCCGCTGCCGCCCCAGGCCCACTCCGGCCGACGCAGCCCGTGGTGCTTCTCGCGCCTTCTGCGCTCCGCGAACTGGCGCTCGTACTCCAGCCAGACCGCCCGCGCCTCCTCCAGTTCCTCCAGCGCCGCGACCAGCCGCCGCGGATCTGCCGCCCGGTCCTCGGGGGCGATCCCGTGCCGGTCGCACAGGTGCCACCAGGTCGCGCGGTGCCCGTACGGGGCGAACCGCTCCAGACAGCGGCGCAGCGAATGGCGCCGCAACGCCCGGTCGTTGCGCCCATCGCGCACCTGGTAGGCCAGACTCCGGAATCCCGCCATGACACCTTCACCTCCGCCGCGCCCACGCCCACACCGACGTCGAGACGCCGTACGAGGTGAACGTCGTCCTACGTCCCGACGTGCCCAACATGCCCGGAGGGATGTGGGCGCATGCGGGGCGGTCGAGGCGTGCGGGTGGCACATGGCCGGAAGTCAGCGCCCCATGCGCCCCGCAGCCACCACGATCCGGGCCAGTTCCTCGTGGCAGATGTCGCTGTGCGCCCCCGTCGGTGCCCCGCCCCTGCGGACCACGGCGCCCGCGTCCACGCTGACGCAACCGGTCGCCGGCAGCCCGTCGCGCAGGGCCGCGGCCAGCGTGAGCCGGGGGGCGCCCGGCACCGCCTGCACGCCGTCGTGACCGAGCGCGCCCCACCGTTCGTCCAGACCCAGCACACCGGCCGAATCCCCTGCCATCCGCGAGGCGAGCGGATAGAACACCTTGAGGGCGGTGTCGTAGGGGGAGTGGCAGGCGACCACCGGGCCGTCCACCGCGCGCTGGAGGCCGTGCAGGGTGCCGCCGCGGCTCTTGTCGTGCGGCAGGCGGTCGGTGAAGGCGTAGTGGGAGAAGGCCCCTTGGAGTAGGGTCAGGGACTTCACGTACCGGGCGCCGCCGGGCACCGCCCGCAGGGCGAAGGACACCACCCGGCCGCCGAAGCTGTGCCCGACCAGGTGGATCCGCAGGTCCGGCCTGCGCCCGGCCAGCCGGGCCAGGACCGGCCCCAGCCCCCGCTCGCCGATCACCCCGGCCCGCTTCTTCATCTCGTAGTAGGTGGCCTGGCGCAGCACCTCCTTGGCGCCGCTCCACAGGGCGCGCAGGGCGCCGCCCATCGAGAGCTCCGCCCCGCCGGGCGCCCCGCCCGCCTCGGCCAGCGCCTCGGTGAAGCAGCGGCACACCTCGAGGACGTCCTCGGTGAACATCGCCGGCACGTCGGCGCCGGTGGCGGTGGGCACCGCGGCGACCCCGGCCAGTTCCCGCACCAGTGCTCCGAATTCCACGAACGCGGCCTCCGACTCCGGCCGCTGCGCCAGCAGTTCGGCGACCCGGTCGAGCTCCGCCGCCCGCCCCGGCCAGAACTGCCCGAGGGCCCGCCTGGTCTCCGGGTCCAGCGCCGTCCCCGGCCCCGGCCCGGCGGGGGCGCCTGTGGGGCCGTGCGGTTCGAAGTCCGGTATCGGCTCGTCCGCGAAGCGGATGGAGGGCCACAGGACCCCCGCGTAGCCCAGCCGGACCGCAGGGCCCACCAGTTCCGGGAACGGTGCGAAGAAGCGGTCGTAGAGCAGGGTCGAGGTGTCCGGTTCGCTGTTCCAGCCGTGCGCGAAGACCAGCAGGTCGGTGACCTCCATCCCGTCGAGCGCGGTCCCGGTCCCCGGGGCCGGATCGCCGTCGGCGTCGAAGACCAGCTCCGCGTACGGAGCCACTCCGACGCCCGTTCCCCACGCCGACCCACCCGACATGACGCCCCCTCCGGGTCCTGCCACCGTCGCGTCCAGCATCCTGCGACCGGGCCCGCCCGGCCAGCCCCGCGACGACCCGGATCGGTTCCGCCTCACCGGTACAGCAGGTACCCCTCCCGGACCGCCGCGAACCGGGCCAGTCCGGCCGCCCAGTCACCGGCGATCTCCTCCACCCCGGCTCCGGCGTCCACCAGCGTGCGCACGCGGTCGGAGCCGGTCAGCCGGTCGATCCAGTGGTCGGGCCGCCAGGCGAACCCGCTCCACGTCCGGCGCGCGGTCACCAGCAGGCCGATCCCCGCCCGCACCGGGTCGAAGGCCGCACGGTCGTGCACGAGCAGCCGGACCCCGCCGCACACCTTCCCGGCGTGCTTGGAGAAGACCGGCGTGAAATAGGCCTCGCGGAACCACACCCCGGGCAGGTCCAGCGCGTTCGCCGCCTCCGCCCACCGCCGGTCGATGCCCTCCGCGCCCACCACCTCGAAGGGCGTCGTCGTACCCCGGCCCTCGGACAGGCTGGTCCCCTCGAACAGGCAGGTGCCCGGGTAGACGAGCGCGGTGTCCGGGGTCGGCACGTTCGGGCTCGGGGGCACCCAGGGCAGCCCCGTCTCCCCGTAGAAGGACTCCCGGCGCCACCCCGACATCCGTACGGTGCTCAGCTCGAGCGGGCGCTCGGCCGGGAACTCCCCACGGAACAGCAGCGCCAGTTCGGCCACCGTCATGCCGTGCGCGAGCGAGATCGGCTCGCGCCCCACACCGCTGGCGTACGGCCGCTGGAGGACCGGGCCGGCCGCGCGCAGCCCGCCGATCGGGTTGGGCCGGTCCAGGACGACGACCGCCTTGCCGGCCAGCGCTGCGGCGCGCATGCAGTCGTACAGGGTCCAGATGTAGGTGTAGAACCGCGCGCCCACGTCCTGGACGTCGAAGACGACCGTGTCGATCGCCGCCGCAGTGAAGACGTCCGCGAGTGCCTGCCCGCTCTTGCCGTACGTGTCGTAGACGGGCAGTCCGGTGGCCGGGTCCCGGGTGGAGCCCTCGGATCCGCCCGCCTGCGCCGTGCCGCGGAAACCGTGCTCGGGCCCGAACACCGCGGTCAGCCCGACCCGTTCGTCGGCGTGCAGGACGTCGACCAGGTGGCGGGCGTCCGCGGTCAGGCCCGTCTGGTTGGTGACGACCCCGATCCGCCGGCCGCTGAGCATCCCGTACCCGTCCGCGGCGAGCCGCTCGAACCCGGTACGCACCCGCCCCCGCGCGGCGGCGGCGTCCGCCGGGCCGCCCACGGCCCCCGCCGCGCCCACGGCCCCCGCCAGTCCCAGCACTCCGCGTCGTGACAGCGTCATCCGCGCACGCTAGCCGCCCGCCCCCTTCCGATCCGACATACCGACTGGTTAGTCTGCCCGGATCAGCGATACCCGGCAGCGTCGAAAGGCATCCCCGTGAACGCGTACCAGGACCAGCGAGTCGTCGTCACCGGCGCGGGCGGCGGAATCGGGGCGGCCCTCGCCCACCGCTTCGCCGCCGAGGGGGCCACCGTCGTCGTCAACGACCTCGACCCGGCGAAGGCCGCCGCCGTGGCGGGCGGGATCGGCGCCCGGGCGATCGCGGTCCCCGGCGACGCCTCGGCCGTCGTGGACCGGGCCCGCGAAGCCCTCGGCGGAACCGTCGACGTCTACTGCGCCAACGCCGGACTCGCCTCCGGCGGCGACGCCTTCGCCGACGAGGGCGTCTGGGAGGCCGCCTGGGACGTCAACGTCATGGCGCACGTGCGCGCCGCCCGCGCCCTGCTGCCGCACTGGCTGGAGCGCGGGAGCGGCCGCTTCGTCTCCACCGTCTCCGCCGCCGGGCTGCTCACCATGATCGGGGCGGCCCCGTACAGTGTCACCAAGCACGGCGCCCTCGCCTTCGCCGAATGGCTCTCGCTGACCTACCGCCACCGGGGCGTCCAGGTGCACGCGATCTGCCCGCAAGGCGTGCGCACGGACATGCTGACCGCCGCGGGAACGGCGGGCGAGCTCGTCCTGGCGCCGACCGCGATCGAGCCGGAAGCGGTCGCGAACGCCCTGTTCGACGGCATGGAGAAGGGCCGGTTCTTGATCCTCCCGCACCCGGAGGTGGCCGACTACTACGCGGCCCGCGCCACCGAGCCCGACCGCTGGCTGTCCGGCATGAACCACCTCCAGCAGAAGTGGGAGGCACGGTGACCGCGACCCCCCGCTATGCCGACCGGCCCTGGCTGGGCCGCCTCACCGCCGCCCAGCGGGCCCCCGTCGCGCCCCCGCCCAGCGTCCTGCACGCCTTCCGCGCGGCCGTCGCCCGCGCCCCCGGCCGCCCGGCGCTCGCCTACTTCGACGGCCGGCTCAGCTACGCCGAGACCGACGCGCTGTCCGACTCCGTGGCCGGACACCTGGCCGCGCGGGGCGTCCGCCGGGGCGACCGGGTCGCGGTCATGCTCCAGAACACCCCGCACTTCGTGCTCGCCGTGCTGGCGGCCTGGAAGGCCGGGGCCGTCGTCGTGCCCCTCAACCCCATGTACAAATCGGGGGAGGCCGGCCACATCCTGCGCGACTCCGGGGCCACCGCTCTGGTCTGCGACGCCCGGGCCTGGCCGGCGTACCTGCGCGAGGCCGCCCGGGACAGCGCCGTGCACACCGTCCTGACCGCCCACGACACCGACTTCCAGACCCGCGACGACGTACGGGTCCTCGGGCCCGGCCGGGAGCCGCAGGCGGCCGCGGCCGCCCTGCCGGCCGTCCCGCGCCAGGGCCGCCCGCACGGGCCCGCCCCGGCCGGACCGGGGCACGAGGCCGCCGACCTCACCACCGTCGCCCGGCAGGGCCGTCCCGCCCCGGCCGGCCCCGGCCCCACCGCCACCGACACGGCCCTCATCAGCTACACCTCCGGCACCTCCGGCAGGCCCAAGGGCGCCATGAACCCGCACGGCGCCCTCAGCCACAACGCCACCCGCCAGGTCACCGGCCACCCCGTCCCCGAAGGCGCCGTCTACTTCGCGCTCGCCCCGCTCTTCCACATCACCGGCATCGTCTGCGAGCTCGCAGCCTGCATCGCCAACGCCGGCACCCTCGCGCTGGCCCACCGCTTCAATGCGGGCGCCGTCCTCGACGCCTTCCTCGAACACCGCCCCGCCTACACCGTCGGCCCGGCCACCGCCTTCATGGCGCTCGCCGCCCACCCCGCCGCCACCCCGGACCACTTCGCCTCCTTCCGGGTGATCTCCTCCGGCGGCGCACCGCTGCCGCCCGCCCTCGTCGAACGCCTGCGCGCCGACTTCGGCTTCTACCTGCGCAACGGCTACGGGCTCACCGAGTGCACCGCTCCCTGCGCCTCCGTACCGCCCCACCTGGAAGCCCCCGTAGACCCCCGCTCGGGCACCCTGTCGGTCGGCCTGCCGGGCGCCGACACTCTCGTACGCATCCTCGACGAGCACGGGGCCGAAGTCCCCTTCGGCGAGGCCGGCGAGATAGCCGTCCGCGGCCCCCAGGTCGTACCGGGCTACTGGGGCCTGCCCGACGAGAGCGCCGAGACGTTCCCTGACGGCGAACTGCGCACCGGGGACGTGGGCTTCATGGACCGCGACGGCTGGCTCTACGTCGTCGACCGCAAGAAGGACATGATCAACGCCTCCGGCTTCAAGGTCTGGCCGCGCGAGGTGGAGGACGTGCTCTACACCCACCCGGCCGTACGCGAGGCGGCCGTGGTCGGCGTCCCCGACCCCTACCGCGGGGAGAGCGTGAAGGCGTACGTCAGCCTGCGCCCCGGCACCTCGGCCGAGCCCGGGGAACTGGCCGCGTACTGCGCCGAACGCATCGCGGCGTACAAGTACCCGCGCCAGGTGGAGATCCTGCCTGTCCTTCCGAAGACGACCAGTGGCAAGATCCTGCGACGGGAACTGCGCGAGCGCGGCTGAAAACAGTCGGACGGTCGTACAACGCCCTGACAGGCGAGGGAACAGAGAGGAAGGCGAGCGCCATGGCCGCCAGAACCACCACGGAGCCGGAGGGCGCCGCCCGGGAGACCCCGGTGCCGCAGCGGCTGCTCGCCGTCGCCACCCGGCTGTTCGCCGAGCGCGGCTACGACCGTACCTCCGTCCAGGAGATCGTCGAGGCGGCCGGGGTCACCAAGGGCGCGCTCTACCACTACTTCGGCTCCAAGGAAGACCTGCTGCACGAGGTGTACGCCCGCATGCTGCGGCTCCAGCAGCAGCGACTGGACGCGGTGGCCGACTCCGACGCACCGGTGGAGGAGCGGCTGCGCGCCGCGGCCGCCGACGTCGTCGTCACCACCATCGAGAACCTCGACGACGCGGCGATCTTCTTCCGGTCGATGCACCAGCTCAGCCCGGAGAAACTGGGGCAGGTGCGCGCCGAGCGCCGGCGCTACCACGAGCGCTTCCGTGCGCTGGTCGAAGAGGGCCAGCGCACGGGCGTGTTCTCCGGCGCCACTCCCGCCGATCTGGTGGTGGACTACCACTTCGGGTCGGTGCACCACCTGTCCACCTGGTACCGCGCCGACGGCCCGCTCACGCCGCAGCAGGTCGCCGACCACCTCGCCGACCTGCTGCTGCGCGCCCTGCGCCCCTGAGCCGTCGGGTGCACGGGGATCCGGCGGTACCGCCCGCGCTCAGCGGTACCGCTTCAGCTCCCGGTGCGCCAGCGAGCGCTGGTGCACCTCGTCCGGGCCGTCCGCCAGCCGCAGGGTGCGCGCCGCCGCCCACAGTTCGGCCAGCGGGAAGTCCTGGCTCACCCCGCCCGCGCCGTGCAGCTGCACCGCGTCGTCCAGGATGCGCACCACCGCGCGCGGCGTCGCGATCTTGATGGCCTGGATCTCGGTGTGCGCCCCGCGGTTGCCGACCGTATCCATCAGCCAGGCGGTCTTGAGCACCAGCAGGCGCAACTGCTCGACGGTGACCCGGGCGTCCGCGATCCAGTTCTGCACCACGCCCTGCGCGGCCAGCTCCTTGCCGAAGGCGCTGCGGCCGACCGCCCGCCGGCACATCAGCTCGATCGCCCGCTCCGCCATGCCGATCAGCCGCATGCAGTGGTGGATCCGGCCCGGGCCGAGCCGCGCCTGGGCGATCGCGAAGCCGGACCCCTCCTCGCCGATCAGGTTCGCCGCCGGGACGCGGGCCCCGTCGAAGACCACCTCGGCGTGACCGCCGTGGTCGTGGTCCTCGTACCCGTACACCCGCATCGCCCGCCGGACCTCCACGCCCGGCGTGTCCCGCGGCACCAGGATCATCGACTGCTGGCGGCGCGGGTCCGTGCCGTCCGGGTCGGTCTTGCCCATGACGATGAAGACCTTGCAGTCCGGGTTCATGGCGCCCGAGATGTACCACTTGCGGCCGGTGACGACGTACTCGTCGCCCTGCGCGGAACGCTCGATGCGGGTCTCGACGTTCGTCGCGTCCGAGGAGGCCACCTCGGGCTCCGTCATCGCGAAGGCCGACCGGATCTCCCCGGCCAGCAGCGGCTCCAGCCACTGCTTGCGCTGCTCCTCGCTCGCGAACTGCGCGAGCAGTTCCATGTTCCCGGTGTCCGGGGCGGCGCAGTTGGTCGCCATCGGGGCAAGGTGCGGGCTGCGGCCGGTGATCTCCGCGAGCGGCGCGTACTGGAGGTTGGTCAGCCCGGCGCCGTACTCCGCGCCCGACGAGCCGTCCTGGTTCACGTAGAACAGGTTCCACAGGCCCTGACGGCGCGCCTCGGCCTTCAGTTCGCCGAAGACGGCCGGGGTGTCCCAGGGCGAGGCCAGCCGCGCGCGCTGCTCGGCGGCGACGGGTTCCGCCGGGTAGACGTACTCCTCCATGAACGCGGAGAGCCGTTCGCGGAGTTCCTGGGTACGGGCGTCGAATGCGAAGTCCATGCGGATGCCTCAGCCTTCCTGGAGGGTGTGCAGACCGTGTTCGATGAAGACCGGGACCAGCTCGCCGATCCGGTCGAAGCCAGCGCCGACGGTCTGACCGAGCGTGAAGCGGTAGTGGATGCCTTCGAGGATCACCGCGAGCTTGAACCACGCGAACGCCGTGTACCAGGCGATCGCCCCGGTGTCCCGGCCCGAGCGGGCGGCGTAGCGCTCGATCAGCTCGGCGGGCGAGGGGTGGCCCGGCGCGCCGCTCGTCGTGCTGACGGGGGAGTCGGCCAGGCCCAGGTCGGCGCTGTACATGGCGAGCAGCCCGAGGTCGGTCAGCGGATCGCCGAGCGTGGACATTTCCCAGTCCAGCACCGCCCGGATGGTGTCGTCCGGGCCGCCGATCAGTACGTTGTCGAGCCGGAAGTCCCCGTGCACCACGGTGGCGGCGGGGGAGCCGGGCAGGGCCCGGCCGAGTGCGCCGTGCAGCTCGTCGATACCGGCGAGCTCCCGGCCCCGGGAGGCGGCGAGCTGCTTGCCCCAGCGGCGCAGCTGCCGGTCGAGGAAGCCCTCGGGGCGCCCGAAGTCGCCCAGGCCCACGGCCTGCGGGTCGACCGCGTGCAGGTCGACCAGGGTGTCCACCAGGCCCAGTACGGCCCGGCGGGTGCGCTCGGGGCCGAGGGCGGCGAGCTGGCCGGCCGTCCGGTACGGGACCCCGTCCACGTACTCCATGACGTAGAACGGCGCTCCCAGCACCGAGTCGTCCTCGCACAGCAGCACCGGCTCGGGCACCGGCACGGCCGTTCCGTGGAGGGCGCGGATCACCCGGTGTTCACGCCGCATGTCGTGCGCGGTGGCCAGTACGTGACCCAGCGGCGGGCGCCGCACCACCCAGCGGGCGGACCCGTCCGTGATCACGTACGTGAGGTTCGACCGGCCGCCTTCGATCAGCCGGCCGCTCAGCTCCCCGGCCACGAGCCCGGGCCGCGCCGCGTCGAGGTGGCCGCGCAGCCGGCCGAGGTCGAGGCCCCGTGGGCCGGCCGGCGGCGAGGCTGGTGCTGAGGTCATGGGGCGCACCTCCGTGCGGAGTGGACGACGCTGGGACGGACGAGAGCCATCATGCCGACCAGTCGGTATGCCGTCCAGTGCCCCGGGCCGGGAAATGCCGGGACGCAGGCCCCCGCCCCGGCCCTCCGCGCGCGTCAGGCGTGGCAGAGTATCGGCGTCCCGCCGTTCATCACGGTCATGTCCTTGAGCACGGCCAGGATGTCCAGCGGCGCGCCCTCGGGTTCCCCGGCCAGCTCCGCGTACGCCCGGTGCAGGTTCGCCACCAGCCGCTCGCTCTCCCGCCAGGCCGCGAACTCGCCCAGGTCGGCCCCGCGCGCGACCTCCAGCGGGGTCAGCCCCTGCGACCGGCCGTCCCGGGCGAGTTCGGCGACGTGGCGCAGGTACCGCTCGGTGGCGTCGTACGCCGACGCGTCGGTCAGCGGCCCGTGGCCCGGTACGACGGTCTCCGCGCCGAGCGAGCACAGCAGCTCCAGCGCCCGCAGGGACCCCGCCAGCGAGCCCATCGCGAGGAACGGGGTGCCCTCGGCGAAGACCAGGTCCCCGGTGAAGACGACCCGCTGCCGGGGCAGCCAGACGACGGAGTCCCCGGTGGTGTGCGCGACGCCCGGGTGGATGACCTGGACCTCGGTCTCCCCGACGTGCAGGGTCATCCGGTCGCTGTAGGTGAGGGTGGGGGCGGTGATCTCTATGGCGCCGAAGTCGGTCGCGGGCCAGATCGTCTCCAGCTGGTGCCCGGCGGCGAGTTGCTCGGAGCGCGCGTTGTCATGGCCCAGGACCAGCGCCTCGGGCGCGAACACGCCGTTGCCGTAGGTGTGGTCGCCGTGGTGGTGGGTGTTCACCACGGTCCGGGGCAGCGGCACGCCGGCCGCCACGACCGCGTCCCGCAGGGCCAGCGCCCGGCGCTCGGTGGCGGCGGTGTCGACGAGCAGCGTCCGGCCGCCGTCGCTGACGAACCCGGCGTTGTTCAAACACCAGCCGCCCTCCGGCTGGACGTAGGCGTACACCCCGGCTGCGGGCTGGACGAGGTACGGCTCGGCGACGGTCATTCGCGCTCTCCCCGGGTCGCTTGACAGGCAGTCGGCATCCTGCCAGCCGCCGCGACGTCCGGGGAGGGCGGGGTCTACCCGCCGGGGGGACGGTCAGTGGTCGTCGTAGTGGCCCTCGTGCTCGGCGTGCCGGTGCCCGTCGTGCAGGTAGTCGACGTGGTCGCCGTGGGGCACGCTCTCGTGCCCGCACGCGGGGCCGTGCTCGTGCCCGTGGTCCTCGTGCGCCGTATGTCCCTGGGTCTCGCACTCGTCCCAGTGCCCCGAGTGTTCCCGGTGCAGGTGGCCGTCGTGCGCGTAGTCGACGTGGTCGCCGTGCGCCACCTGCGGGTGGCCGCAGCCGGGGCCGTGCGCGTGCTCGTGCAGGGGGTGTTCCTGGTGGAGGGTCGTCATGCCGCCGAGGCTAGTACGCATCATCCCGTTATGTCCGCTACGTCCCGGACGGCGCGGACAAGGCGGATCATCCGGCAGTCGGATCAGAAGACCACCGTCATGGCGAAGGCCGCCAGCGCCACCGTGCACAGCACCGCCCCCAGCGCCACCCGCGGCGCCAGCACCGGCGGACGGTAGGCCTCCAGCTCCCGGATCCGCCGGTGCGCCACCCCCAGGAACGCCAGCCAGAGCAGCCCGATCACCGCCGCCCCGCCCGCCTGCGGCAGTGCACCCGGCCCGCGCAACGCCTGGCGCAGCGCCAGGACCGCCGCCACCGAACAGGCCAGCGTCGTACGCCGCCACGCCAGCCGGGTCCGCTCCGGCTGGAGCCCCGCGTCACGCCCCTCGTCCGGCCCCGGCCCCGGCACCGCCGTCACCGCCCGTTCGTCAGGCCCAGCAGGACGACCACCACCATCGCCCCCGCGACCAGTCCCACCCCCAGGCCCATCACCACCGGGAACCGGGACACCGGCAGGTCCGCGCCCCGCCGCATCGCCCGCTCGCACCGCATCCAGTGGTTCACCGCCCGCAGCGCACAGGCCGCCCCCACCGCCAGCAGCGCCAAGGACATCCCGACCCGCACCCCCCAGCGCAGGTCCGGCAGGAACTGGTCCACCGCGAACCCGCCGCCCACCAGCGCCAGCGCGGTCCGGATCCAGGCCAGGAAGGTCCGCTCGTTGGCCAGCGAGAACCGGTAGTCCGGGGTCTCGCCCTCGTCCTTCAACCGCTGGGGGGCGAACCAGAGGCGCACGTCCTTGACCAAGTCGATCACCCGGTCAATCTACTGGCGCCGCCCCTCGTGCGCGCGCAGCCGCCGGTACGCCTCCATCCCGTCCGGCACCCACGCCCAGGCGCCCTGCGCCACCCGCTCCGCCAGTTCCTCCTCGGTGAGCCACGCGTGCCAGGCCACCTCCGACTCCTGCGGACGCACCGGCAGCTCGCACCGCACCTCGTGCACGTACGACCACCAGGAGCCGCCCGGCCCCTCGTAGAGGAACTTGAACAGCGGCCGCGGCTGCTCCAGCCCCCGCACCCCCAGCTCCTCCTCCGCCTCCCGCAGGGCCGCCCGCGCGTAGTCCTCCCCGGCGCCCAGCACCCCGCCCACGAACATGTCGTAGTGCGAGGGGAACACCAGCTTGGAGGCGGTCCTGCGGTGCACGAAGATGCGCCCCGTCGCGTCCCGGGCGCGCACGAACGCGCACCGGTGGAGCAGGCCGCGCGCGTACACCTCCCCGCGCGGCGCCCGTCCCGTCACCCGGTCCTCGCGGTCCACCACGTCCAGTACCTCGTCTGCAGCGCTCACGCGATTCATCCAACACCCCTGTTGACGGGTTACCGGTCCGTAGCAAAGGATCTGCCCCACCAGCCGACCGAGGACGGGCAGCGCATGACGTACGACGCAGACGTGATCGTGATCGGAGCCGGGCTCGCGGGTCTCGTGGCCACCGCCGAGCTCGTCGACGCGGGCCGCAAGGTCATCCTGCTCGACCAGGAGCCCGAGCAGTCGATCGGCGGGCAGGCGCACTGGTCCTTCGGCGGCCTGTTCTTCGTCGACTCGCCCGAACAGCGCCGGATGCGGATCAAGGACAGCCACGACCTCGCCCTCCAGGACTGGCTCGGCACCGCCGGGTTCGACCGGGATGAGGACGCCTG
Organism: Streptomyces sp. NPDC054883; assembly: GCF_053610645.1. Classification (NCBI taxonomy): domain Bacteria; kingdom Bacillati; phylum Actinomycetota; class Actinomycetes; order Kitasatosporales; family Streptomycetaceae; genus Streptomyces; species Streptomyces sp. NPDC054883. The sequence continues at coordinate 127,644 of NZ_JBSGYT010000017.1, forward strand.
GCCGCGCCGCTGGGCCGAGGCCTACGTCGACTTCGCGGGCGGGGAGAAACGGCCCTGGCTGCACGCCCAGGGGGTCCGCTTCTTCCCCGTCGTCGGCTGGGCCGAACGCGGCGGCTACGACGCCGGCGGCCACGGCAACTCCGTCCCCCGCTTCCACATCACCTGGGGCACCGGCCCCGGGCTGCTGGTCCCCTTCGAACGCCGGGTCCGCGCCGGGGTCGCCCGCGGCCTGGTCGAGCTGCGGTTCCGCCACCGCGTCACCGGCCTCTCCCGCACGGCCGGCGCGGTGGACACCGTCAGCGGCGAGGTCCTGGAACCCTCCGACGCCGTACGGGGCTCCGCGAGCGGCCGCGGGCGCACCGGCACCTTCTCGCTGCGGGCCCAGGCGGTGATCGTCACCAGCGGCGGCATCGGCGGCAACCACGACCTCGTCCGCGCCCAGTGGCCGGCCCGGCTCGGGACCCCTCCCGAGCGGATGCTCTCCGGGGTCCCGGCCCACGTCGACGGCCTCATGCTCGGCATCGCCGAGGAAGCCGGGGCCAGCCACATCAACAAGGACCGGATGTGGCACTACACCGAGGGCATCGAGAACTGGAACCCGATCTGGGCCCGGCACGGCATCCGCATCCTGCCCGGGCCGTCCTCGCTCTGGCTCGACGCCACCGGCAAGCGGCTGCCCGTACCGCTCTTCCCGGGCTTCGACACGCTCGGCACCCTCGACCACATCATGAAGACCGGCCACGACCACACCTGGTTCGTACTCAACCAGCGCATCATCGGCAAGGAGTTCGGCCTCTCCGGCTCGGAGCAGAACCCGGACCTGACGGGCAAGTCGGTCCGTGACGTCATCGACCGCGCCCGCCAGGCCGTACCGGGGCCGGTCAAGGCCTTCATGGACCGCGGTGCGGACTTCGTCGTCGAACGGGACCTCGCCTCGCTCGTGCGCGGCATGAACGCCGTCACCAAGGAGAACCTGCTCGACGAGGCGACCGTCCGCGCGGCGGTCGTGGCGCGGGACCGGGAGATGGCGAACCCGTTCTCCAAGGACGCCCAGGTGACCGCGATCCACGGAGCGCGCAAGTACCTGGGGGACCGGCTGATCCGGACCGCCGCGCCGCACCGGATCCTCGACCCGAAGGCCGGCCCGCTGATCGCCGTCCGGCTGTCCGTCCTGACCCGCAAGTCCCTCGGCGGCCTGGAGACGGACCTCTCGTCCCGGGTGCTGACCGGTGGCGGCGAGCCGCTCCCGGGCGTGTACGCGGCCGGCGAGGCGGCCGGCTTCGGCGGCGGCGGCGTACACGGCTACCGCGCCCTGGAGGGCACGTTCCTCGGCGGCTGCGTCTTCTCGGCCCGCGCGGCGGGCCGCGCCGCGGCCCAGGCGGTGGGCTGAGCCCCGCCGGACCGACTACGGGCGGCGCCCCGGCACAGGCCCCGCCTCCCCGCACCGGTCCGGCGGAGCCCGCGCCCTCGCCGGGCGCGACCCGGCCCCGCCGGCGTTCGGGACGCGGCGTCCGGGCGGAGCCCGGTGC